>JAIYAI010000063.1 GCA_027489135.1 Acetobacteraceae bacterium | reverse complement strand
CGCAGCCTCCGGCCGCAACGGCGCCGACCCCGGCGCCGGCGCCCCCGCAATCGGCCGCCGTCCAGCCCGCGGCGCCGCCCGCCGCCGCCCCTGCTCCGACGCCTGCGCCCCCTGCGGCCGCGCCGCAGCCCGAGCCTCTGGCTCCGCCGACCTTCGATATCGTGCGCGTCGAACCCACGGGCGAGGCGGTTGTCGCCGGGCGGACGATCCCGGGCGCGCGCATCACGCTGCTGCGCAACGGCGCGGTGCACGACAGCGCCGTGGCCGACGCCGCCGGCCAGTTCGCGCTCGTTCCGCCGCGGCTGCCACCGGGCAACCACGAACTCACCCTCGCAGTGACCGGCAAGGACGGCCGCACCGAAGCCTCGCGCCAGACCGTCACCGTCGCCGTGCCGGCCACCCCCGCGGGCGAGGTCATCGTCGCGCTGGCCTCGCCGGACGCGCCGACCCGCCTCCTCAGCGCGCCGAAGGCCGTCGCCGCCGCTCCTGCCCCGCCGGCCGCCGCCGCCCCCGCTCCCGCGCCGGGCACGGCCGCCCCTGCGCCCGGCCCGCGCCCGCGCGTCGTCGTGACCACCGTGGAGGCGGACGAGGGCGGGCGCTTCTTCGCGACCGGTCAGGCCGCGCCCGGCGCGAGCGTGCGCCTCTACCTGAACGACAACTTCGTCGCCGCCGCTACCGCCGGGCCGGACGGCCGCTGGTCCTTCACGATCGGCCGCGGCCTCGGCGCCGGCAACTACCGGGTCCGCCTCGACGACGTCGATCCCGCCAACGGGGCGGTGCAGTCGCGCGCGGAGGTGCCGTTCCAGTTCGCGCCGCGGGTCGCCGACGCCGCCGCCCCGGGCCAGCCCGCCGGCATCCGTCCCGCGCCGTCGCAGTCTCCCGCCGCGTTGCCGGCGACGCCGCCGGCCCAGGTCGCCGCCGCGACGCCGTCGGCCGCGCAGCCCCCGGGGGTGCCCGGCGCCGACGTCCTCGTGCCGGAGGTGCGCAGCACGCTCGTCACGCGCGGCGACAGCCTCTGGCGCATCTCGCGTCGCGTTTACGGGCGCGGCGTGCGCTATACGGTGATCTACGAGGCGAACCAGCAGCAGATCCGCGATCCGGCCCGCATCTATCCAGGCCAGATCTTCGTCGTGCCGGGCGAAGCGGCGAACTGACGGCGGACGTTCCCGCCGGGCCGTCACTCCCCGATCCGTGACTGCGCACAACCCGGACCGTCCTTTTCCGAGGGTGCATCGGCGCGCGGGCGGGCCTATATAGGCCTCCTCGCGTCCGGTCGGTGCCATGAACTACGTCGATACCCGCCCTGCCAGCCCCACGCCCGGCAAGCCCGCGCCCCGTCGCGTCGTCAGCGCCGACAGGGGCGCCCTCGTCGGCACGATCCGCGGCCTGTGGCCCTATCTCTGGCCCTCCGACCGGGCCGACCTGCGCGTGCGCATCGTCCTGGCGACGCTGATCCTGCTCGTCGCCAAGGTCGTCACCGTCACGGTTCCCTTCACCTTCAAGTGGGTGACGGACAGCCTCGTCCCGGCCGATCAGGAGCACGTGCCGATCGCCGCGCTGGCCGCCGCCCCCGTGGCTCTGGTTCTCATCTACGGCGTCGCCCGCGCCGTCATGGCGCTGCTCACGCAGTGGCGCGACGCGATGTTCGCGGCGGTGGGCATGCACGCGGTCCGCCGGCTGGCGCTCGAGGTCTTCGAGCACATGCACCGCCTGTCGCTGCGCTTCCACCTCGAGAAGAAGACCGGCGGCCTCACCCGCGTGCTCGAGCGCGGGCGCAACGGCATCGAGACCATCGTGCGCATGACCATGCTCACGGGGTTCCCGACCATCGTCGAGTTCCTGATGATCCTCGGCGTGCTGCTCTGGCAGTTCGACTGGCGCTACGCCGCCGTCACGGTCGTGATGATCGTCGCCTACATGGTCTACACGACGAAGGCGACGGAGTGGCGCATCGGCATCCGCCGGCGGATGAACGAGAGCGACACCGACGCCAATACCAAGGCGGTGGACAGCCTTCTCAACTACGAGACGGTGAAGTATTTCGGCGCCGAGGAGCGCGAGACCTCGCGCTACGACCGCTCGATGGAGCGCTTCGAGACGGCGAGCGTGAAGGCGTATACATCGCTGGCCATCCTCAACGCCGGCCAGGCGGTCATCTTCACGGTGGGCCTGACGGCCTGCATGGTCATGGTCGTGCAGGGCATCCGCGACGGGGTCCACACGGTGGGCGACCTTGTGATGATCAACGCCATGTTGATCCAGCTTTACCAGCCGCTGAACTTCATGGGCATGGTCTACCGCGAGATCAAGCAGGCCACGGTCGACATCGAGCAGATGTTCGGCATCCTCGACCGCGAGCCCGAGATCGCCGATCGTCCCGGCGCGCCGGCGCTGGCCGTGCCGGCGGGCGCGGTGCGGTTCGAGGACGTGCACTTTCACTACGTCCCCGAGCGGCCCATCCTGCGCGGCGTCACCTTCGAGGTGCCGGCCGGCAAGACGGTGGCCATCGTCGGCCCGTCCGGGGCGGGCAAGTCGACCATCTCCCGCCTGCTGTTCCGGTTCTACGAGCCGCAGGGCGGGCGAATCCTGATCGACGGGCAGGAGATCGCCGGCGTCACGCAGACATCGCTGCGCGCCGCTATCGGCATGGTCCCGCAGGACACCGTCCTGTTCAACGACACGATCGGCTACAACATCCGCTACGGCCGCTGGGAGGCCTCCGAGGAGGAGGTGCATCAGGCCGCCGCGCTGGCCCAGATCGACCGCTTCGTGAAATCGCTGCCCGAGGGCTACGAGACCAGCGTCGGCGAGCGCGGCCTCAAGCTCTCCGGCGGCGAAAAGCAGCGCGTCGCCATCGCCCGCACCATCCTGAAGGGCCCGCCCATCCTCGTCCTCGACGAGGCCACCTCG
>JAIYAI010000651.1 GCA_027489135.1 Acetobacteraceae bacterium | reverse complement strand
GGCCAGGAGCACTACGAAACCGCTCGCCGCGTTCAGGAAACCCTGCAGAAGTACAAGTCACTGCAGGACATCATCGCCATTCTCGGCATGGACGAGCGTTCGGAAGAAGATAAGCTGATCGTGGCGCGCGCGCGCAAGATCCAGCGCTTCCTCTCCCAGCCCTTCCACGTGGCCGAGGTCTTCACCGGCTTTCCCGGCGTCTTCGTGAAGCTGGAGGACACGGTCCGCAGCTTCGCCGCGATCGTCGGCGGCGAGTACGATCACCTCCCCGAGGCCGCCTTCTACATGGTCGGCACCATCGAGGAGGCCGTGAAGAAGGCCGAGGGCATGAAGGCCGCGGCCTGATCCCCGTGATGGCCGGGCGCGCCCCGGCCATTCCTCACTGCCCGGGCATGACGGTCGTCATGCCCGGTTCTGCGTGAAGCCAAGGACCACACCATGGCCACCTTTCTCCTCGAACTCGTCTCGCCGGAGCGCCTGCTGCTCTCCCGCCAGGTGGACATGGCGACCATCCCCTCGCTCGAGGGCGACATGGGCGTGCTCGCCGGCCATTCGCCGATGATCGTGGCGCTGCGCGGCGGCATGATCCGCGTGCAGGAGAACGGCGCCGAGACCGAGACGCTCTTCGTCCCCGGCGGCTTCGCCGAGGTCTCGCCGGAGCGCTGCACCATCCTGGCCGACGAGGCGACGCCGCTGGCCAACCTCTCCCGCGCCGAGGCCGAGCGCCGCCTGGCCGAGGCCGAGACCGCCTATGGCGCCATCACGGCCGAGGACACGCCCGAGAAGCGCGAGGCGGCGATGAACCGCGTCCTCGCCTTCCGCGCCATGCGGGACGCCGCCCAGGCCGCCTGACCCCGCCCCTCACGGGACTTGCAGGGGCGCGCCCGGGCAACTGGGGGCGCCCTTCGTGCATTCGGGCCGTGCGATTGCGCAACACTGTCACGGAAAGGCCCCATCCGGGCCGCAACCGCTTGAAGTGGCGAGGCCCAGACAGAAGATAGGCCCCGGGACGAACCACGCGGGGACTCGGCATGAAGCACTGGCGCCTCGATCAGATGCCCTGGGACGCCTTCGACCCGTCGAAGGTCGACCCGGAGATCGTCGCGCTGGTCAAGGCCGCCGCCATGGTGGAGCGCAATGGCGGCGACTACGCGCTCTACCTCAACTCCGTCTTCCGCGACGACCCGGATTTCCAGCAGGCCGCCGACCACTGGGCGGTGGAGGAGATCCAGCACGGCGACGCCCTCGGGAAGTGGGCGATGCTGGCGGACCCGTCCTGGGACTACGCCGCGGCCTTCGACCGCTACCGCGCCGGCTACAAGATCGAGACCAGCGCCGACGCCTCCATCCGCGGGTCCCGCACCGGGGAGCTGATCGCCCGCTGCATGGTGGAGACCGGGACCTCCAGCTACTACACCGCCCTGTCCGAGGCGACGGAGGAGCCCGTCCTCAAACGCATCTGCAAGCAGATCGCGGCGGACGAGTACCGGCACTTCAAGCTCTTCTACGACCACATGAAGCGCTATCTCGCGCGGGAGGATCTTTCCTTCGTCGCGCGCCTGCGCATCGCCCTCGGCCGGATCGGGGAGACGGAGGACGACGAACTCGCCTTCGCCTTCCACTGCGCCAACGAGGACCCGTCCCTGCCCTACGACCACACGCGGTGCAGCGCCGGCTACATGGGCCGCGCCATGGGCTTCTACCGCTACCGCCATATCGAGCGGGCGACGGGCATGATCTTCAAGGCCGTCGGGCTGGAGCCGCGCGGGCGGCTCTCGGACCTCGCGGCGCGCGGCGGCTGGAAGCTGTTGTGCTGGCGGCGCGACCGCTTCCGCCAGACGCTGCGGCAGATGGAAGCGGCGAACAGCCAGGCGCCGCTCGCCCGCGCCGCCTGATCCCTTTTCGCTGCGCGCCGCTGGGGTAAGCTTGCCTCCAAGAACCAGGAGGAAGCAGTCCATGGAATTCGGCGTTCTCTTCACCTCTCACCCCAACCCGGCGGAGGAACCCTACCCGCACCGCGACGTGCATGCCCGCACCACGGCGGAGATCGAGGAGGCGGAACGCCTCGGCTTCGACACCGCCTGGATCGCCGAGCACCATTTCTCGACCAATTACGGCATCATGCCGGACTGCTTCGCCTACATGGCCTATCTCGCGGCCCGCACCTCCCGCATCGGCATCGGCGCCGCGGTCATCACCCTGCCGCTCTACGACCCGATCCGGGTGGTGGAGAACACGGCCTTCGTCGACATCCTCTCGAACGGCCGGGTGAAGCTCGGCATCGGCTCCGGCTACCGGCCCTATGAGTTCGAGGGGCTGGGCAAGGATTTCGAGCGCCGGCGGGAGATGGTGGCGGAAGCGATCCCGCTGATGCTGGAGGCCTTCCATCGCCGCCGCTGGACCCACCAGGGCGCGCATTTCCAGGGCACGGTCGAGGGTCAGTACGAGATGCTGCCCGTGCCGGTGCAGGAACCGCACCCGCCGCTCTACATGGCCGGCGGCACGGACCGCTCCATCGCGGAAGCAGGCGCCAACGGCTTCGGGCTGATGCTCTCCACCCTGCCCTCCGCCGAGACCCTGGCGCGGCAGATCGGCGTGTACCGCGACGCGCTGGCCAAGGCGCCGGCGCAGATGCGCGCCAACCCCGCCGCCGGGCAGGTCGACATCGCCCGCTACGTCTATGTGGCGGAGACGGACCCGCAGGCGCGGGCGGATACCGAGGATGCGATCATCCGCCATATCGCGCATTTCGGTGGCGCCGGCACCGGCGGCTATCTCGGCTCCGTCTCCGAGAAGGGCCAGGGGCTGCGCTACGACGACCTGATGGAGACGACGCTGCTGCACGGCTCGGCCGAGACCGTGGTGGCCAAGCTGCGGGCGCTGCAGGCGAAGACCGGGCTGACCAGCCTGCTGCTGCACTACCCGCCCTACTACGGCGGGGCGAAGATCAAGCGCAGCCTGCAACTGTTCGCCGAGCGCGTGATGCCGGCCTTCCGCCCGCCCTCCGGCGCGCGGGTCGCGGCGGAGTAGAAGCCGCTTTCCCGGGCAGGCGGGGTGCGGCCCCGCCTGTTATGGATATCCCACCCCTCCCAGGCGGCGCGCCGGCCCGCGCCCGGGCCCGGCACGCCGCCTGCATGGCCCCGGCGCCCGCCGCAGGAGAGGACGCCGCCGATGGCCGAGAAGCGCCAATTCCTCCGCCAGCCCTACAGCGCCTATCACGCCAAGCCGGTGCCGCAGGAGGACGTGGAACTCACCCATGTCGAGCGCGGCTCGCCCGGCGGCGAATACCTCCGCCGCTTCTGGCAGCCCGTGGCGATGAGCAGCGAACTCGGCGACCTGCCGCTGGTCGTGCGCCTCTTCGGCGAGGACCTGGTGCTGTTCCGCACCACCACGGGCGAGGTCGGGCTGCTGGAGAAGCACTGCCCGCATCGCGGCACCTCGCTCGAATTCGGCATCGCCAACGAATGCGGCCTCCGCTGCTGCTACCATGGCTGGCTCTTCGCCCCCGACGGCACGATCCTCGAGACGCCGGGCGACCCGCCCGAGAGCACGCTGCGCCACCGCCTCGTGCACGGCGCCTACCCGGTGCGGGAGTATCGCGGCCTGATCTTCGGCTATTTCGGCCCGCCCGAGGCGATCCCGCCCTTCCCCGTCTACGACAGCTACGACGTCCCCGATGACGCGCTGGTGCCCTACTCCATCCACTACCCCTGCAACTGGCTGCAGGTGCATGAGAACGTGATGGACCCGGTGCACACCACCTTCCTGCACCACCGGGTCAGCTTCTCGCAGTTCCAGGCCGATGTCTGGGGCGAGTTGCCGGTGATGGAATTCTTCGAGACGCCGGCCGGCATGGTCTACGTCAGCACCCGCCGCTGGCAGGACAAGGTCTGGGTCCGCTCCAACGACATCCTGCTGCCCAATGTCGGCCAGATCGGCCACCTGTTCGAGGACGGGCAGCAGGAGAAGGCCTTCAACCCCGTCGCCATCACGCGCTGGACCATCCCCGTCGACAACACCAACTGCCGCATCATCGGCTGGCGCCACTTCGTGCCGGAGACCGACCCGCGCGGCATCGCCAACCGCGCCGAGGTCGGCAAGGAGATGGTCGATTTCTACGGCCAGACCGGCCACCGCCCCTACGACCGGATGCAGCGCGAACCCGGCGACTACGAGGCGCAGGTCAGCCAGCGCCCCATCGCCGTCCACGCCATGGAACACCTGACCGAATGCGACCGCGGCGTCACGATGCTGCGCCGGATGCTGCGGCGGGAGATCCGCAAGGTGGCGGAAGGCGCCGCACCTTATGTCGCGACCCCGCGCCTCGGCGGCGGCAGCGTCACCGCGACCTATGCGCATGACAGCGTGGTCGCCATCCCGCCTTTGCCCGACACGGTCGAGGACCGCGAATTGCTGCGCCGCGTCGGCCGCGCCATCACCGCCATCGTCGCGCGCGGCGCGCACCAGGCGGGGGATGACCGGCGCGACCGGATCCGTGCCATGATCAGCAGCCTGCCGCAGGACCTCGCCGCGGATGCCGCCCCCTATACGGCAGCCCTGGCCGAGCCTTGCCAGATCCCCTGACGGAGCCCCGACCCATGGACTGGCCGACCAAGGAGGGCGTGCTCGCCCTCGGCGATCTCACGCTGCTGAAGGGCGGCGTCATCCCGGACGCGAAGCTGTGCTGGCGCACGCATGGCACGCTGTCCGCCGCGCAGGACAACGTGATCGTCTACCCGACCAGCTATTCCGCGCAGACGCCGGAACTGACCTGGCTGATCGGGCCGGACGGCATCCTCGACCCGACGCGCTGGTTCATCATCCAGCCCGACATGTTCGGCAACGGCCTGTCCTCCTCGCCCACCAACACGCCGGACTACCCGGCGCTGGTGACCTCCTGGGACAATGTACACGCGCAGAAGCGCCTGCTGGCCGAGGTCTTCGGCATCGAGCGCGTCGCCTGCGTCTATGGCTGGTCGATGGGCGCGCAGCAGGCCTATCACTGGGCCGCCGCCTTCCCCGGCGCGGTGGAGCGCATCGTCGCGATCTGCGGCAGCGCGAAGACCGCGGTGCACAACCAGGTCTTCCTGCGCGGCCTGCTGGCGACGCTGGAAGCCGCGCCCGAATATCTCGGCGATGGGCGTTTCGCCGCGGAACCCACGAAGACCCTGCGCGCCTTCGGCCGAATCTATGCGGGCTGGGCGCTGAGCCAGGATTTCTACCGCGCCGGGCTGCACCTGGCGGCCGAGCCCGACCTCGAGAGCTTCCTTCGCAACCAGTGGGATGCCCGCTGGGGCGCCCGCCGCGCGGCCAACCTCTACGCGCAGGCGATGACCTGGCATGAGGGGGACATCAGCGACAACCCGCTCTACGGCGGCGATTTCCCGAAGGCGCTGGCCGCGATCGAGGCCCGCGTGTTGCTGATGCCGGGCGAGACGGATCTCTACTTCCGCGTCGCCGACAGCGAGATCGAGATGCGCCATCTCCGCCGGGCCGCGCTGCACCCCATCCCCAGTATCCACGGCCACCGCGCCGGCAACCCCATCGGCATCCCGCAGGATATCGATTTCCTGCGCCGCGAGACCCGCGCATGGCTTGAAGCCTGATTGCTCCTGCCCCACTCTCCGCCCTGTCTGGTCGCGTGATTCACGCCGTCGGTGGTTCCACCTTCGGCGATCACGCTCCATTCGGGGAGGAAGCGCGGTCCCGCATCGTCGAGGAGCCGCCTTCCATGTCGCGCAACGCCAGCCGCCGGGCCTCCGACGGCGCAAGGCCATGACCAAGCGGTCCCGCCTCCAGACCCAGGCGGAGACCGGCGGGCTGGATACGGTGACGGAGGCCACCTACCAGGCCTTGCGCGCCGCGATCCTCTCGCTCGAGCTCAAGCCTGGCAGCCTGCTGCCGATCCGCGGGCTGCAGCGCCGCTTCCCCTTCGGCCCGACGCCGCTGCGGGAGGCGCTGTCGCGCCTCGCCGGCGAGGGTCTGGCCATGGTGGCGACGCAGCGCGGCTTCCGCGTGGCGCCGCTCTCGGCCGACGACCTGCGTGCGATCCGGCTGCAATGCATCCAGCTCGAGATTCCGGCGCTGCGCGCCTCGATCGAGGCCAATTCGCCCGAATGGCGCGAGGGGCTGGAACGCGCCTACGCCGCCTTCGCGCCCCAGGAGGCGCAGGTCGGCGATCTCCGCGCCGTGGACCGGGGCTGGGAGAAGCTGCACCGCTGCTTCCACCTGGCGCTGCTCGGCGGCTGCGGGTCGAACAGCCTGCTCGCCCGCATCGGCATGCTCTACGAGATGATGGACCGCTACCGCCGCGCGACGTTGCCGGGCCTCGCGCATGTCGCCTACCACCGGCTCGGGCACGAGGATCTGCTGCGCGCGGCCCTGTCCGGAGAGGCGGACCGTGCGGAGGCGCTGCTGCGTGAGCACCTGCAGGAAGCCGCGGGGCAGATCGCCACCCTGTTCGAGGAACTGCCGCCGGAAGCCTGATCAGCCTTTCGCGTCGAGCGCGGCCAGCACCTTTTCCGGGCTGAAGGGCAGGCTGGTCAGGCGGATGCCTGCCGCGTCCTCGATGGCATTGGCGATGGCCGCCGCGATGCCGAGCATGCCCGCCTCGCCGATCCCCTTCAGCGCGCCGGGGCCGGGGCCGGTGCCGTGCTCCATCACGAAGCCCTCGAAGACCGCCGGCAGGTCGGGCGTCTGCAGCATGCGGTAGTCGAGCGGCGCGGCGTTGACCGGAACCTCGCCCTCGTAGCGCAGTTCCTCGAACAGCGCCTGGGACAGCGCCTGCGCCGCCGCGCCCTCGATCTGGCCGATGCAGGCGACGTGGTCCACCGCGCGGCCGGCATCGGCGCCGACGACCAGCCTGAGGACGGTGACCTTGCCGGTCTCGCGGTCGACATCGACCTCCGCGCCGGACCAGCAGGGGATCCAGAACATGTTCTTCGCGTTCAGCGGCGCCGAGGCGATGTAGGGGTCCTTGAAAGCGCCCCGGCCGATGAACTCCCAGCCCATGCCGCCGTAGTGGCGCCGGATCATCGGCTCCAGCGGATGCGCCTCGTTGCCGCGGCGGACGGACCAGCCTTCCAGCACCAGCGCCTCCGGCGTGCAGCCGAGCGCGCCCGCGGCGAAGTCCATCACCTGCCGCCGCGCCTCGGCCGCCGCCTCGACGATGGCGAGGCCGGTCACCGTGGTGCCGCAGGAGACATGCGTGCCGTTGTCGGGCGCGGTGTGGTCGGTGTCGATCGGCGCGTAGCGGACCTTCGATTCGTCGATACCCAGCGTCTCCGCGGCGAGGCGGCAGATGGCGGTGCGCGCGCCCTGGCCGATCTCCACCACCGCCGCGCTGACGATCGCCTCCCCGCCATGGGTGACGCGGACGATGGCCTGGGCATGGTTGCCGGTGCCGCCGCCATCCTTCAGCCCGATGGCGATGCCGCGGCCGCGGCCGGCGTCCAGCGGCGCCGTCCAGCCGAGCCGCGTGGTGACAGCATCCAGCCCCGCCGCCAGGTCGCTGTCCATGCCGCTGTCGCCCGGCGCGAAGGGCTCGCCCGGGTCGAGCGCGTTGAGCTTGCGGAACGCGACGGGGCAGGCGCCGAGACGCCGCGCCATCATGTCGATCTGGCTCTCGCTCGCCCAGCTGGACTGGGTGCCGCCGAAGCCGCGGAAGGACCCGCCGGGGACGGTGGTGGTGCGCACGGCGCGGGCCAGGCTGTCCATGGCGCGCCAGCGATAGGGCCCGCCGATGCGGAAGCCCGACTTCACCGCGACCATGGCCGAGGCATCGGAATAGGCGCCGGCCTCAAGCAGTATATCGGCGCGCCGCGCCGTCAGCCGCCCCTTCGCGTCGACGCCGCTGGTGAGGGTGATGGTGCAGGGATGCTTGGTGGTGGTCAGGATGCTCTCGTCGAAGCTCATCGCCAGGCGCACCGGCGCGCGGGCCTTCCTGGCCATCAGCGCGACGAGGGGTTCCACCTTGCAATAGGACTTGCCGCCGAAGCCGCCGCCCACCAGCGGCGTGTGGAAGCGCACCGCATGCAGCGGCAGGCCGAAGACGCGGGCGACATCGCCGCGCAGCACGAAGGGATCCTGGTTGTTCGACCAGAGCTCGACCCGCCCGGCCTGCCAGCGCGCGATGTTGACCAGCGGTTCCAGGAAGCCGTGGGCGAGCTTGCTGAAGGCGAAGCTGTCCGTGAACACATGCGCCGAGGCGGCGAACTCGGCCTCTGCATCGCCATAGGTGAAGCCGTATTCGCAGAGCACGTTGGGCGCAGGGTCGCGGAGGAAGCGCGAGCCCACGCCGACGGAAAGCCCCGGGCCCGCGGCCGGTTCGTCGAACAGTACCGGCGCGCCGGGGGCCATCGCGGCGTCGACATCCATCAACGGCGGCAGCGGTTCGTAGTCGACGCGGATGGCCTGGGCGGCGCGGAAGGCGGTCGCCTCGTCCACCGCCACCACCGCGGCGACCGGGTCGCCGACATAGCGCGCGCGATCCGTCGCCAGCAGCGGCTGGTCCCACAGCACCACGCCATAGACGGGCGCGGGCAGCGCCGCAGCGTCCGAGCCGGTGACGACGCAGGCGACGCCCGGCATGGCCAGCGCGGCGGCGGTGTCGATGCCCCGGATCCGCGCATGGGCGTGCGGGCTGCGCAGCAGCTTGCCGTGCAGCATGCCGGGGATGACGAGGTCCGGCATGTACACGGCCTCGCCCGTCACCTTCTCCCAGGCGTCGCGGCTGGGGAGGGTAGTGCCGGGATGCATGCCGTCCATCACGCGGCGACCCGCATGGCGGCCGCCGCGGCCTGCACGGCCTCGATGATCCGGGCATAGCCGGTGCAACGGCAGAGATTGCCGCCAAGCCAGGCGCGGATGGTCGGCTCGTCCGGGTCCGGGTTGCGCGCCAGCAGCGCGACGGTCGAGAGGATCATGCCCGCGCTGCAATAGCCGCACTGCACCGCGCCATGCGTGGCGAAGGCCTGTTGCACCGGGTGCAGCGATTCCTCGGCCAGCCCCTCGATGGTGGTGATCGTGGCGCCGTTCACGGCGAAGGCGAAGGTGGAGCACCCCGTCAGCGGCAGGCCGTTCGCCAGCACGGTGCAGGCGCCGCAGACCGCCTGGTCGCAGCCGATCTTGCAGCCCGTCAGGCCGAGGCCGTCGCGCAGCACGTCGGCCAGCACCGCCTGCGGCGCGATCTCCAGGGTGCGGGCCAGGCCGTTGACCGTGAGCGTGATCTGCATGCTCAGCCCTCCCCTCGCGCGCCGGCGCGGATCAGCAGGCGCCGCGCCAGCACGCCCGCCATGCGGCGCCGGTAGGGGGCGGAGGCGATGCTGTCGCCCAAGGGTTCGGGAACCGCGCCGGCGACCCAGGCGCCGATCTCCGCCGCGGCCGCGCCGAGGGCGGATACGGGCGTGCCAGCCAGCGGCAGGTCGAGCCCGACCGCGGTGGCATGCGCCGCGCCGAGGCCGAGACGCGCGGCGGCGACGCGGTCCCCGGCGAGGGCAAGGCCGAGCCAGGCGATAATCGCGGGCTTGAGGCTGCGGTCGGCGAGGAGCCAGGTCCCCGCGGGGATCAGCGCCGCGGTCAGCAGCGCACCAGGCGGCAGCAGCGTGCCGGCCGCGATGCGGAGGGGGCCGGCCACCGTGGCGCCTTCCAGCGTGGCGCCCAGCGCGAGCAGCGCCGGCATGCCGTCATACCCCGCCTGCCCGGCCATCAGGTTCCCACCCAGCGTCCCGGCGAAGCGGATGCGCGGATTGGCGACCAGCGGCCAGAGCGCGGCAAGATCTGGGAGCAGCGCGGCGACGGTGCGCGATTCGACGATGGAGGCATGGGTGGCGCCGGCGCCGATGCGCAAGGACGCGCCGTCCTGCGCGATGTCGGCCAGCCCCGCGACGCTACCGAGATGCACGACGTCGGGGATGACCTCGCCCCACTTCATGCGACCGATCAGGTCGATGCCGCCGGCCATGAAGGCCGCGCCGGGATGTGCGGCCTGCAGCGCCAGCGCCTCGGCCACGGTGGTCGGCTGGTGCAGGCGGAAGGGCGCGATCTGCGCATGGCTGCGCAGGCCGACAAGACGGGTCATGGCTGCCCCTGCGGTCGGATCTCGATGAGGTCGGTGGAGGCCTTGGGCGGCGCCTCGGCCGCGGCGCGGATCACCGCGGCGACATCCTCCGGCGCCAGCCAGGGGAAGGGCAGCGCGGCGTAGCCGGCCTTCACGCCCGCATGCGTGACCTCCCGCTGGATGCGGGTGGAGACCAGGCCCGGCGCGACCTCCGTCACCCGGATGCCGTGCGGGCGCAGTTCGACGCGCAGCCCGGCAGCGATGGCGGCGACGGCGTGCTTCGATGCTGCATAGACAAGGGTGTTCGGCCCGACCTTTCGCGCGAGCAGCGAGGAGACGAGCACGATATGGCCGCTGCCGCGCGCCGCCATGCCGCGGGCGATGCCCTGCGTCACGTCCAGCAGCGCGTGGACGTTGAGGTCGAAGACCCCGCGCCAGCCATGCCGCGGCGTTTCCAGGAAGGGCGCATGGGCGAGCGTGCCGGCATTGTTCACCAGCAGCGTCGCATCGCCGGCGGCCGCCACCACCGCATCGACGAAGCCGGGATCGGTCAGGTCGCCGGCCAGGGTGCGGATGCCGTGCGCGCCGAGATCGTCCAGCGCCGCGCGGTCGCGCCCCGTCCCCAGCACCGACCAGCCCGCTTCGGCCAGGGCCAGCGCCGTCGCCCGGCCGATGCCGGAGGAGGCGCCGGTGACCAGCGCCATGCCGCGATCAGCCATCGGCCATCACCGTCCCGTTCACCTCGCGCAGCGGCACCGGCGTCAGCGCATCGCCCTTGCAGGGGCCGGCAAGGCAGACCCCGTCCTCGGGCCGGAACAGCGCGCCATGGCCCGTGCATTTCAGCCAGCGCCCGTCGCGGCTGAGCAGGCGATGCGCCTCCCAGTCCAGTTCGATGCCCATATGCGGGCAGGCGTTGCGGTAGCCGACAAGGTGCCCCTCCGGCAGGCGCAGCAGGATCAGCGTGCCCTCCGCACCCGGCACGATGCGCGGCTGCATCGGCAGGAGATCGGCGGAGGCGCAGAGCGGAGCCATCAGAACTCGGTGGTCGTCACTTGCGCGCCGAAGCGGCGGCGCAGCCACGCATCGCCGCCCGCGAGCAGCGCGTAGAGCACGAGACCCTCCACGCAGAGCAGCGCGATCGCCGCCAGCATCAGGCCGGTCTGGGCGGCGGAGGAGGCGAACATGATGATGTAGCCCAGCCCCTGCTGCGCCGTGACGAACTCGCCCACGATCACGCCGATCATCGCCATGGTGAGCGCCACCTTCAGCCCCGCGACGATATGCGGCGTGGCGTAGGGGAAGCGGATGGTCACGAAGGTCTGCCAGGGCGTCGCCATCACGGCGCGGGCCAGCAGCAGGGACCGCCGCTCCGCGCTGGCCAGGCCCGTGGCCGTGGCGATGACCACGGGGAAGAAGGCGATGAAGGTCGCGAAGGCGAGGCGCGAGGGCGTGCCGACGCCGAGCCAGACGATGAACAGCGGCGCCAGCGCGATCTTCGGCACCAACTGGAACATCAGGATGTAGGGCATGAAGGCCTGGTTGAGCCGGCGCGAGGCGGTGATCATCGTCCCCAGCGCCAGCCCCGCCGCGGTCGCCAGCAGGAAGCCCAGCACCGTCTCCACCAGCGTCGCGGTGGCGTGCGGCAGCAGGATGGGGAAGGTCTGGACGATGGTGGACCAGACCTCGCTCGGCGGCACCAGCAGCAGGGAGGAGATGCGCCAGGCCCGGCAGGCCCATTCCCAGAACCACAATGCACCCAGGAAGACGGCGACCGGCAGCAGGATGCGGCGCAGCAGCAGCAGCGGCCCCGACCAGCGCGCCTTCCAGGAAGGCACGCCGGTCATGGCCGGCGCGGCGATGCGGCCGATGCTGTCGACGCCGTCCGGCATGCCCCTAGGCCATCATCTGCGCGAAGCTGGACACGTTCGCCGCCGCCGCGTCCCATTCAGCGGCGGTCAGCTTCACCTTGCCGGCGAAGCGGTTGCTGTAGAGCGTATCGAGCGCTGGCTTGGTCATGTTCGGGCCCTGGATGGAGGACATCACCAGGTCGATCATCTCCGCGAAGACCGCCGGATCGCCCCAGCCGATGCCGTTCTGCCGCGCCTCTGGCTTGATGATGGAAAGGTGCCAGAGGCCGAGGCCGATGCGCAGGAATTCCCGCGCGCCGGCATTCAGCGCCATCTCCGGCACCTCCTTCATGAAGATGTCGATCGAGTCTTGCGGCTTCCGGAGCGTAAAGGCCTCCGCTTCCGCCAGCCCGTCGACCATGGCCTGGGCGAGGCCGGTGTCCTTCGCCACCGTCGCCGGCGTCGCCGTCACGATGTTGCCGTAGGTCTTCAACCCGACGCCGGAATAGAGCATCCAGCGCACCGCGACGTTGCGCGACAGCAACACGGGCAGGGAGGACGAGCCGACGCCCATCATGGCATCGACCTGCTTCTCGCTCAGCGTCCGCTCCAGCACGCGATTATCGACCTGCACGATCTCGACACGGGCCGGATCGACGCCAGCCTTGCGCAGATAGGGCGGGAAGAAGGGGAACTCGGCGGAGGTCGGCACGCCGGCGACCTTCTTGCCGGCAAGCATGGCCGGCGAGGTGATCGGGCTGTCCGCCAGCACGCCGACGCCCATGGTCGCGTCGTAGTCCAGCGTGGCGAGGCCGGTCAGCGGCAGGCCACGCGCGACGGAGAGGATCAGCGGCGTGGCGATGACGGTGCCGAAGTCGAACTGCCCACCCGCGATCGCCTGCGCCGCGGCCAGCGAGCCGAAGCCGCGGCTGATCTCGAGGTCGATGCCGCGGGAGCGGAACAGGCCCTGCTGCCGGCCGACATAGGTGAACAGCGTGCTGCCCTGCGCGAGCCAGGGGAGCGTGAACTTCACCGTCCGCGTCTGCGCATAGCCGGGGCGCGCCAGCACCGGCAGGAGAGAGGCCGCGAGGCCCGCCTTCAGGGCGGCGCGGCGAGAGGGCGCATGGGTCATCATCGGCCTGTCCTTCCTTGCTGGGGCCGCCCGGTCAGGCGGCCATGTCCGTCACGTCCGGCAGCAGCGGGCTGTCGGACATCTGCATAAGCGTGCCGCGCATCGCCATCACCGGATGCAGCAACTGCTTCGCGGTGACGGAGACGCCGTTGCTGTCGAGCAGCTTCCACTCGCCCTCCAGCACCTTGAACACGGAGATGTCGGCGGGCTGGCCGACGCGCAGGGCGCCGAGCGTGTCGCTCATCCCCAGCATCGCCGCGGCGTTGGAGGTGCACATCGCCACCAGCTTCGGCAGCGGCACGCCGAGCGCCAGAAGCTCGCTCATCGTGTGGTGCAGGCCATAGGGGGTGGAGAAGGGCGGCAGGGCCTCGGCCGGCCCCTCGGGCGGCTCCATCTCCTGCGTGTCGGTGAACATGCCGCGGTACCAGCGGCCGCCATCGGGGAACTTGATGTTGTAGCCGTGCAGGTCGGCGCCGAGGGTATCAGGCAGGATGCCGGCGCCGATCACCGCCTTCGCATTGTCGAAGGAGAAATGCGCGCCGCGGCCGACATCGATCTTCACGCCGCGAGCCAACGCCTCGTAGACCAGCGGATGGATCGAGCCGTCCTGGTTGACGAACCCCGAGGGGTAGCGGGTGAAGGGATGCGCCAGGATGTCGCCCGGGCTCAGCAGCGGCACGACCTCCTTGATGATGTCCTGGGCGTCCACGGTCTTGCCCGCCGCCACCGGCCAGAGCGTGCCGAGATGCACATAGACCGGCAGGCCAAGCTCCTTGCCCGCCTTCGTCGCCAGCTTCAGCGATTCGACGCCCCAGCGGGAGAAGCCGCCCGGTTCCGCATGCGCCTTGATGCCGCGCACCAGGCCCGGATTCTCGCGCGCCGCCTTGACGATCGCGTCCACGTTGATCCCCGTGGGGCCGTAGAGATCGACATAGCGGTGCCCGAGCAGCCCGCCGGCGAGATAGGTGGAGATGAAGCAGAGCACCCGGCTGGAAGAGGGCTGGACCACGTATTGCTGGAAGCCGCCGATGGTCAGCGCGGAGGGGCCGCCCTGGTCCACCACCGTCGTCACGCCGCCGCGCATGCCGACGAGATCGGCGTTCAGGCCGAAATCGCCGGTCACGTGCTCATAGATGTGGGCGTGGGTGTCGATCAGGCCGGGAGTCAGCACCTTGCCCTTGAGGTCCATCACCTTGGTGCCGCGCGGGGCGGTGATGCTCTCCGCGATGGCGGCGATGGTGCCGTTGGAGATCGCCACGTCGCGCACGGCGTCGAGGCCGCTGGCCGGGTCGATGACGCGGGCGCCCTTGAGTACCAGGGAATAGGCGCCGGGCATCGCCTTGACCTGCGCGGACTTCGCCGCGGCGGGCACGGATTTCGGCTTCGTCGCCTTCGGGGTGGCGGCAACGGCCTTTTTCACCGCCTTCGGCGCCGTCGCCGCGGTCTTCTTCACCGCCTTCGGGGGCGCGACCTTCTTCGCGGCCACCGGCTTCGCCTTCGCAACCACCTTCTTCGGCGCGGCGACAGGCTTCTTCGCCTTCGCGGCGGGCTTCTTCGTTGTCTTCGCGACAGCCATGTTGCTTCTCCCTTGGGGTCAGGCCGCGCCCGGCGGGAAGGCCGTGGCGAGGAATTCGTCGAGGATCGCGGCGAAGGCTGCGGGCTGTTCAGCCGGCACGATGTGCCCGGCGCCAGCGATGCTGGTCAGCGTCGCGCCCGGGATCAGCGCCGCGATCTCCGACTGGCGCGGCGGCGGGATCAGCCGGTCGCCGCCGCCCGAGACCACCAGCGTCGGCACCGCGATGCGCGGCAGCAGCGGCTTCAGGTCCATCCCGAAGGCGGCGCGCGTCGCGGCGGCCAGCGGCGCCGACGGCATCGCCACGCGCCAGGCGACGAAGCGTTCCACTTCGGCCGCGTTCGCCGCCATCCAGTCCGCGCTGAAGATGCCGTTGGCGGCGACGCGGGCAGAGGCCTCGGCGCCATCCGTCGCCAGGGCGGCGAGGCGGGCTTCCATCGCCGCCTCGGCCGCCGGGTTCGAATCGCAGGCCGTCGCCACCAGCACCAGCGCGGCGACGAGATCCGGCCGCTCCGCCGCCAGGCGCTGCGCGATCATCCCGCCCTGCGACAGCCCGACAAGGCAGACATCGCTGAGCCCCAGCGTCTCCAGCAGCGCCGCCCAGTCGGCGGCGAAGATCGCGATGTCGTAGGGCCCATCCGGCTTGTCGCTGCCGCCATGCCCACGCGTATCGCCGGCGATGGCGTGGTAGCGCGCGCCGACCCGCGCGAGGTCGGGATGCCAGAGGCTGAGATCCCAGCCCAGGCCGTGGATGAACACCACCGGACGCCCCTGGCCGGCTTCGGCGATG
>JAIYAI010000027.1 GCA_027489135.1 Acetobacteraceae bacterium | reverse complement strand
GGCGGTCAACGGCACCGGCAATACGGGCAACAACACGCTGACAGGCAATGAGGCCGGCAACGAGCTCCTCGGGCAGGATGGCGACGACCAGCTCCGTGGCGGCGGGGCCAAGGATACGCTTGTGGGCGGCACCGGCGACGACACCCTGCAGGGCGATGCCGGCAATGATTCGCTCGACGGCGGTATCGGCAACGACACCTACATCCTGGCGGGTGCCGACAGCATCACCGACAGCGCCGGCATCGACACCATCGTCTCGACCGCCGCCCATGTGCTGGGCGCCGCGTTCGAGAACCTGACCCTCAGCGGCAACGCAGCCCTCACCGGGACGGGCAATGCCGGCGCCAACACCATCATCGGCAACAAGGGCGAGAACCTGCTGAGCGGGCTCGACGGCGCGGACAGCATCGCCGGCGGCGCCGGCAATGACACGCTGCTGGGCGGCGCGGGCGCGGATACCCTGACCGGCGGCCGTGGGGCCGATCTCTTCCGCTTCACCGCCCTCTCCGAGGGGACCGATCGGATCACGGATTATGTCGCCGCGGACGATACGCTTCAGGTTTCCGCCGCCGGCTTCGATGCGGTGCAGTTGTCCGCGGGCATCGATCTGGTCGCGTCCAGCCGCTATGCGCAGAATGCGACGGGGACAGCGACCCAGGCGCAGGGTCAGTTCATCCTCGACACCACGACGAAGCTGCTGGCCTGGGACGCGGACGGCACCGGCGCCGGTGCGGCGGTGGTCTTCGCCGATCTCACCGGGTTCAAGGGCTGGACCGGCGCCGAAATCGTTGTCATCGCCTGATCCTGCCGCGCCGGCGCGTCATCCCTGCGGGTGACGCGACGCGTGCGCGGCAATCGGAAAGCGTCCCGATCCCGCCGCGCCGCGCCGGCACCGGGGCGCTGTGCCGAGCCCCCCGCGACGTCGCCGGGCCAACCGTCCGCGCACCTGAACTGGAAGGCGCGCCCGGGCCGCCCCGGGCGCGCCGGCCCTGCCCGCTCAGCCGCGGGCGGTCTTGATCGCGTCCTTCGCTGCGTTGACCATCAGCGCGACCTCGTTGCCGCCGACGGTCACCAGCTTGAACCCCATCTTGATCATGCGGTTCGCATAGGCCGCGCTGCCATTGTGCAGCCCCGCCGCGATGCCGCGCTTCGACGTCTCGTTCAGCAGGCGGTCGTAGATCTTCAGGATCTCCGGCTCCTCGCGATCGAGCTTCGGCGCCATGCCGAGCGACAGGCCGAGATCGGAGGGGCCCACATAGATCCCGTCGATCCCAGGCACGTCGAGTATGGCTTCGAGGTTGTCCAAGGCCGTCTGCGTCTCAATCATCGGGATAACCAGGATCTCGTCGTTCGCGGTGGCCTGGTAGTTGCCCCCCTCCCCGTACAACGCGGCACGGATCGGGCCGTTGGAGCGGGTGCCGCGGGGCGGATACTTGCTGTACTGCACCAGGGCGCGGGCCTCGGCCTCCGTGTTCACCATGGGGCAGATGACGCCATAGGCGCCGGCGTCGAGCACCTTGCCGATGATGCCGGGCTCGTTCCAGGGCACGCGCACCATGGGCACGACGGGCGCACGCTGCATGCCCTGGAAGCAGGCGACGCAGGAGAGATAGTCCTGCACGCCGTGCTGCATGTCGACGGTGACGCTGTCCCAGCCGGCCTGGGCATACATCTCTGCCGTGAAGGCGTTGGGGACGGCGAGCCACCCGTTCACCACGGCCTTTCCGGCCTTCCAGGCTTCCTTGACCTTGTTGGGCATCGCGCGTTTCCCCTCGGGACTGTGTGCGCGCGAACGCTAGGCGGGGGCCCCGGGAGCGTCAACGCGGACGCGCCGCACGGCCGCCCCGTGCCTCATCCCGATCGGTGATGACGAGACCTCCGGCTTGCTTCACGCTTCGTAAAGCTGCACACACCGTCTAAAGACGAGGCGCCTTCTCGGCTGGGGAGACTGTTGCATGGTCAATATTGTTGGCACCACCAGCAACGACACCATCACCCCGTCCCTGGTGACGGGAGGGGTCACCGGGGCGACCGCAGGCTGGGGCGCGGGCAACGACAGCATCCAGGCCGTAGGCGGCGATGACTCGGTCGATGGCAGCGATGGCCATGATTCGATCTATGGCGGCGCCGGGAACGACACGCTGGTCGGTGGCAACGGTAACGATCTTCTCGCCGGCTTCACCGGCAATGATCTCATCATCGGAGGCGCCGGGAGGGATTCGCTCTATGGCGAGGGCGGTGTCGACTACTTCGATCTGAACAGCGTCACCAATGTCGTGGATTGGATCGTCGATGGCGGCACGTCCACCGATACGGCGACGGGTGCTGCCCATCTCGACTGGGTCGACCTCATCCAGGGTACCCTGCAACTCGGCTCCACGCTGCCCTTCCTCAACATCGAGCGCCTCGACAGCTTCCTGACCATCTTCCTCGGCACCAGCGGCGCCGACAGCTACGACTTCCGGCCCTTCGACATGCGCTCCGGCGGGTTCACGCAACCGGGTGGCGGGCCGCTTGCCGTCGAGATCCGCGACCTGCAGGCCGGCGCGGGCAACGACACGGTCTTCGCGCCGAACACCGATCTCTTCTGGCTGACCCAGCTCACCACGCCCGACCAGTTCTACAACCGCATCCGCGGCGAGGCCGGCAACGACAGCCTGGTCGGCGGCGCCAGCTACGATTCGCTCGACGGCGGCGACGACAACGACACGCTCGAGGGCGGCGGCGACCGGGATACCCTCGCGGGCGGCAATGGTTTCGACCTGGTGCGCGGGGGTGCCGGCAACGACCTGATCATCGGGGGCCCGGGGGCGGATGCCCTGTTTGGCGACGCGGGCGATGACAGCTTCGACCTGAACGCGGTGACCAACCTCGTCGGCTGGTCTATCGACGGCGGCGCCGATTTCGACACCATCGACCTGATCCAGGGCAATCTCCAGCTCGGGACCAGCCTCGGCATCACCGGTGTCGAGCGGCTCGACAGCTACCTGACCGTCTTCCTCGGCACCGCCGGCGCCGACAGCTATGATTTCCGGCCCTTCGGCATGTTCTCGCCGGGCTTCACCATCCCCGGCGGCGGCCCCATGCCGGTCGAGATCACCGACCTCCGCGCCGGCAGCGGCAATGACACGGTCTTCGCGCCGGATACGGACCTCTCCATCCTCTTTCAGGTTCCAGGGGCACAGCCCTTCAACCGCATCAATGGCGAGGACGGCAATGACAGCCTCGTCGGCGGCGCCAGCTTCGATCGGCTCGACGGCGGTTTCGACAGCGATACCCTGTTCGGCGGCGGTGCGAGGGATTCCCTCTTCGGCGGCGGCGGCCTCGACAATCTCGACGGCGGAGAGGGGAATGATTCGCTCTTCGGCGGGATCGCCAATGACAGCATCCAGGGCAGCGCGGGCAACGACACCGCCGATGGTGAGGCCGATGCGGACAGCATCGATGGCGGCGCGGGCGATGACAGCATCCTGGGTGGAACGGAGAACGACACCCTGCTGGGCAGCGACGGCGCGGATACCCTGCGTGGTGGATTCGGCAATGACCTCCTCAATCCCGGCAACCTCTCGGCCGGCGACCTGCTCTATGGCGACGACGGCGACGACAGCTTCGACCTGAACAGCCGCGCCGACCTGACGCTGCTGCTGGTCGATGGCGGCACCGGCCTCGACACGATCGACATCGCCTTCGGCAATGTCCAGCTTCCCAACTCCCTCCCCTTCGTCAGCATCGAGCAGATGGATGCCTTCCAGTCCGTGCTGGTCGGCACCGGCGGCGGGGATTCCTACAATTTCAGCGCCATCAACACGATCGCCTTCGGGTCCGGCTACGGCTTCACGCTGCAGGCCCGCGCCGGCAACGACACGGTCACCACGAACAACAACGACGGTGTCTGGATCAGCGGCGAGGACGGAGACGACAGCCTCATCGGCGGCAACGGCGCCTCCACCCTCGACGGCGGCGCGGACCGGGACACGCTGAACGGGGCAAACGGATCCGATACCCTGTTCGGCGGGACCGGGAACGACAGCCTCTTCGGCGGCGGCGATGCCGGGACCGACAGCCTGGACGGCGGCGCGGACCAGGATACGCTCGATGGCGGGAACGGGCAGGATACGCTGGTCGGCGGCGACGGGAATGACAGCCTCTTCGGCGGTGCGGACGCATCCAACGACAGCCTCAGCGGCGGCAACGGCAACGATACCCTGTTCGGCGGCGGCTCCATCCCCGGCGGCCTCGGCGGCAGCGATACGGTCAGCGGCGGCGCGGGCAACGACTACATCTATGCGATCTTCGGCGGGGACAGCATCGATGGCGGCGCCGACATCGATACGCTCGACACGGCCTCCTATACCGGCCCCTACCTGGTGGACCTGGCGGCCGGCACCTCCGATTTCGGCGAGACCTTCGTCAACTTCGAGAATATCCTGGGCGGCGACGGCAACGACACCTTCCTGGGCACGCTGGGCGAGAACCAGCTCTCCGGCCGCCTCGGCGCCGACTCCCTCATCGGGCTTGCCGGCAGCGATACGCTCGACGGTGGCCTCGGCAGCGACACGCTGCTGGGCGGTGACGATGCCGATCTCGTCAATGGTGGTGACGGCAGCAATGACAGCCTGGAGGGCGGCAACGGCAATGATACGCTGAACGGGAACGGCGGATCCGATACGGTGCTGGGCGGTGAGGGCGACGACTACGTCTTCGCCGGCATCGGCAATGACAGCGCCGACGGCGGCGCCGGCATCGACACGCTGGATACCGCGAGCTGGGGCGGCATCTACAGCGTCAACCTCGCGACCGGTAGCACGAACTTCGTCGGCGAGGTCTTCCTGAACTTCGAGAACGTCTTCGGCGGTGCCGGCGGCGACACCTTCACCGGCACCACCACCGCCAACTGGATGCAGGGCCGCGGCGGCGCCGACAGCCTCGTCGGCGGCGCCGGCAACGATACGCTGAACGGCGGCACGGAGAACGATACCCTCGCGGGCGGCGCCGACAACGACATCCTGCAGGGCGGCGACGGCAACGACAGCCTCGACGGCTTCACCGGCCTCGACACGCTGCAGGGGGGCATCGGCAACGATTCGGCCTTGGGCGGCTCCGGCAACGACAGCCTCGACGGCGAGGCCGGCCTCGACCTCCTCTCCGGCGGGGACGACAACGACAGCATCCTGGGCGGGGCCGACGGCGATACGCTCGATGGCGGCCTGGGCGACGATACGCTGGACGGCGGGACGGAGAACGATAGCGTCCAGGGCTCCGCCGGCGGCGACCTCCTCCTCGGCCAGCACGGCAACGACACGCTGCAGGGCGGTGCCGACAACGATACCGCGGATGGCGGCAACGACAGCGACCTGATTCAGGGCGAGGCCGGCAACGACAGCCTGAACGGCGGCTTCGGCAACGATACCCTGCTGGGTGGCGATGGCAACGATACGCTGAGCGGCGTCGCCGGCGAGGATTCCGTCGATGGCGGCCTCGGGGACGACTACGTCTATGCCGCGATCGGCACAGACGGCGCCACGGGCGGCGACGGCATCGATACGCTCGACACCACCCTGTTCCCCGGCGCCTACCTCGTCAGCCTCGCCACCGGCCTCACCAACTACCCGGGCGAGAGCTTCACCCTCTTCGAGAACCTCGTCTCCGGCAACGGCAACGACACCCTTCTGGGCTCGATCGATGGCAACGTCATCCGCGGTGGCGACGGAAACGATTCGATCGACGGCGACGAGGGCAACGACCTCCTCGAAGGCGGCCAGGGCCATGATACGCTGAAGGGCGGCATCGACGACGACGAGCTGCGCGGCGGCGAGGGCGACGACCGGCTGATCGACGACAGCGGCTCCAACCTCATCCAGGGCGGCACCGGCAACGACACGATCGAGGCCGACGGCCTCGGCGAGGAGATGACCGGCGGCGACGGCGCCGACCTCTTCCTTCTCTCCGGCCCGATCATCCAGGCGATGAGCGCGGATGGCGGCGCCGGCGACGACCTCTTCGACCTGAACGGCGTCTCGGAGATCTTCAACAGCACCATCATCGGCGGCGACGGGATCGACACGCTCGATCTGCGCAACGGCGTGGTGCAACTCGGCACCAGCCTGCCCTTCATCGATGTCGAGCGGATCGAGGTGCTCGGCACCATCCTCCAGGGCACGGCGGGCGGCGATCTCTACGACCTCACCCTGCTCACCCCCGTGGCCGGGGGCCTGGTCACGTCCATGTCCCTGAACGCAGGCGCCGGGAATGACAGCGTCATCGGCTCCGCCTCGGCCGCGAGCAACGTCCTCTTCGGCGAGGCCGACAACGACAGCCTTGTCGGCGCCACGGCGGGTGATCTGCTCGACGGCGGCACCGGCAACGACAGCATGGCCGGCGCGGCGGGTGCCGACATCTACACCGTCGACAGCCTGGGTGACCTGGTGACGGAGCTTCCCGGCGGCGGCACCGACACGATCCACACCACGATCACGCTCCCCACCCTCGCGGCGGAGGTGGAGAATCTGCTCCTCCTCGGCGCCGGCAACATCAACGGCACCGGCAACGCGCTCGGCAACGTCATCACCGGCAATGACGGCAACAACATCCTGACCGGTGGCTTCGGCAACGACAGCCTCTCGGGCGGCGCGGGGAACGACACGCTACGCGGCCAGCAGGACGGCGATACGCTGGAGGGCGGCGCCGGGGCCGACCAGCTCGAGGGCGCGGGCGGCGGCGACACCTACGTCATCGACAGCCTCGACACCCTGCTCGACACCGGCGGCACCGATACCGTGGTGGTGGATTTCACCTACACGCTGCTGACGGGCTTCGAGGCGCTGGTCATCACCGGCGGCGCCAATCTCAACGGCGGCGGCAATGCCGGGGACAACACGCTGACCGGCAATGGCGGCGCCAACCAGCTCTTCGGCCAGGACGGCAACGACCAGCTCGTCGGCGGCGGGGGCAAGGATACGCTGGTCGGCGGCAACGGCAACGACACGCTGCAGGGCGATGCCGGCAATGATTC
>JAIYAI010000783.1 GCA_027489135.1 Acetobacteraceae bacterium | reverse complement strand
GTGCGCTACGCGGCGGCGCTCGGCGTCCCGGCCTGACCGCGCGCAGGGCTTGCCCGGAAAGCGTCCCGCGCAACACACTCCGGGCGCACTGCACCAACCGGGAGAGCTGCATGACCATCGCCACCACCCTGCGCGGGCTCGGCCTCGCCGCGCTGCTCGGCGCCGCGGCGCTGCCGGCCGCCCCGCCCGCCGCCGCACAGCAGGCGCCTGACACCGTCGCCGCCATCCGCGCCCGCGGCCAACTGATCTGCGGCGTCTCCATCAACTCGGCCGGCTTCGCCCTGCCCGACAGCCGTGGCGAGATGCGCGGCCTCGACGCCGATGCCTGCCGCGCCGTCGCCGCCGCGATCCTCGGCGATGCCAGCAAGGTCCGCTTCGTCCCCACCACGTCGCAGGTCCGCTTCACCGCCCTGCAGTCCGGCGAGGTCGACATGCTGGCCCGCAACACGACCTGGACGCTCGGGCGGGAAGCGCAGCTCGGCCTCGCCTTCGCCAGCATCAATTTCTACGACGGCCAGGGCTTCATGGTGAAGCAGTCCGCCGGCGTCACCTCCGCCCGCCAGCTCGACGGCGCCACCGTCTGCGTGCAGCCCGGCACGACGACCGAACTCAACCTGGCCGACTTCTTCCGCACCCACCGCATGCGGTTCACGCCGGTGGTGATCGAGCAGCCCGAGGAGATCCGCCAGGCCTTCCGCTCCGGCCGCTGCGACGCCTACACCAACGACGCCTCCTCCCTCGCTTCCTTCCGCGCCGGCGAGGGCGCGGCGGGCGAGCAGTACATCCTGCTGCCCGAGATCATCTCGAAGGAGCCGCTCGGCGCCGTCGTGCGCAAGGGCGACTGGCGCTTCTTCGACATCGTGCGCTGGAGCCACTTCGCCATGATCACCGCGGAGGAGCACGGCATCACCAGCCGCAACATCGACACCTTCATGACCAGCACCAACCCCGACATCCAGCGCCTGCTGGGCCGATCCGGGGAGTTCGGCCGCGCCATGGGCATCGACAACGACTGGGCCGTGAAGATCATCCGCCAGGTCGGGAATTTCGGGGAGATCTGGGAGCGCAACATCACCCCGATCGGCGTGCCGCGCGGCATCAACAACCTCTGGACCAAGGGCGGCCTGCAATACGCGCCACCGATCCGCTGACGGCAGGGATCCGGGTGGTGTAGGGCGCGACTGACGGGGGCGCTGCCCCCGGCCCCCGCCAGGAGGGCTCTGCCCTCCTGGACCACCCGCCAAAGGCCGAAGGGCCTTTGGAAACCGTTGGTTGGAGCGGGATCAGAGATCGATGCCGGTCCGCTCCGGCATCGCGCGACGCTCCCGCGCGGCGCGGCGAAAACGCTGCTGCCGACCGAGCTGTGGCAGGCGTTCCGCATCGTCATTCGCGCCAGCCATCAACGCCTGCACCATGCCGGCAAGATCGCGCACGTCGCGCTCCGAGGCGTTCTCGCTGCCCTTCACCGAACCTGCCCCAAGTGGGTCGGCGCCGCAGCCACGTCGCGCGGGCTGGCAGGGGCGTGGTGCACAATCCAACAATCGGCTTCCAAAGGCCTTTCGGCCTTGGGTGGGGTGTCCAGAGGGGTAAATCCTCTTTGGCCGGTGGGTTCGGGAGGGCAGCGCCCTCCAGCCTTGCGCCAGGGGCACGCCATCAAGGAAAATATTCCTTGCATATTCGTGCTGATCCATCCAAGCTTACCGCTCCTCCGCCCCGGACCGCCGCCATGTCCCGCTTCCCCTTCAATCTCCTCCCCGAGGATTTTCTTCACAAGTACCACCTCGTCCATCGCCTCTATGTCGGGCCGATCCTGGCGCTGACCCCGCCCCACCCCTGGGAGCCGATGACCGACGACGAATGGGGCTTCGTCCGCCGCCTGCTGCCGCCCGGCCCCGACCAGGGCCTCGCCGGCCGGCCCATAAGCGGCGACATCTGGGCCGCAGCCTCACGCCCCGGCATCGACCCCGCCCGCGCCCGCCTCGACGCTGTCTTCCGCGCCGTCATGGTCAAGCGCGACACCCGTAAGGGTCCGGGCCGCGCCACCTGGACGGATGCCGCGACCGAGGGCGGACCCAAGCCCGACACCATCCGCCGCACCTTCCGCCGCCTCGCCGAGGCCGGCTTCTTCCACCGCCTGCTCCGCGCCGTCGCCGACCTCACGCGCCGCGGCGGCCGCGGCCGTTCCGACCTCGCCCGCCCAGGCCCGCTGCTGCTCGGCCTGCGGTAACGCGCCTGCTGCGCCTTCCGCCGCATCGGCGTGAAGCGCCTCGGCCTCGCCGGGCTGGCGCTGGCGCGGCGCCTCTCCCTCTATTCGGCGCTGCCGGCGCACTCGCCCTTCGTCCCGGACCGGGATTTGTCCGCGATCTACAAGCCCGTCTTCTGGCGCGCCCTGATCGGCATCCTCGCCACCGAGGGGCAGCTCGACCGACCCACCCGCAAGGGCCTGTTCCGAACGCTCAAGGGCATGCACGCGATCTGCGGCGGACGATCCCGCATCTCCCGCGACATGGAACCGGCATGAGCGGGGCCGCCCGGCGACTTGGAGCCGGCGCGAGGGGCGCCGCGGGGCGGTTCCGCTTGACCGCGTCACCCGCGGCGCGGGAGGCTCGGGGTGCAACGCGGCCCGCGTCAAGACGGGTCGCCGGGAAGGAATACGTCATGCTCCGTCGCCACGCCGCCGCGCTAGGCCTCGCCGCGCTGCTCGCCGCCACGCCCGCCCTGGCCCAGACACCGCCGCGCACCCTGACCATCGGCGCGCAGACGCCGCCCTCGGCGCTCGACCCGCATTTCCACAACACCCAGAACAACAACCAGATCGCCCGCATGGTGTTCGAGCCGCTCTTCGAGCTCGACACGAAGCGGCAGATCCAGCCGCGCCTTGCCCGCTCCATCCGCCTCATCGACGCGCTGACCTGGGAGGTGAAGCTCGATCCCCGCGCGCGCTTCCATGACGGCACGCCCTTCGAGGCCGAGGATATCGCCTGGACCATCGCCCGCATCCCGACCGTGCCGAACAGCCCCGCGCTCTTCACCCCGCAGATCCGCACCATCACGGCGGTCGAGGTGGTGGACCCCGAGACCGTCATCATCCGCACGCGGGAACCCAACCCGCTGATGGTGATCGACCTGACGGGCCCGGTGATGCTGTCGCGCCGCATCCACGGGCCGGACCACCCGGCGACCAGCGAGTTCAACTCGGGCCGGCTGATGATCGGCACCGGGCCCTATCGCTTCGCGTCCTGGCGGCATGGCGAGCGCGTGGAACTCACCCGCAACGAGGCCTGGTATGCCGGCCCCATCGAGCCCTGGGACCGCGTGGTCTACCGCTACATCCCGCAAGCCGCGTCGCGCACCGCGGCGCTGCTGAGCGGCGAGGTCGACCTGATCGACTACGTCCCCGTGCAGGACGTCCCCCGGCTGCAGCAGGACCCGCGCTTCGCCCTCTCGCAGGTCGAGAGCATCACCTACGTCTACCTCTTCCCGGATTCGATGCGGGAGACCTCGCCCTTCGTCGCCGACCGCCAGGGCAGGCCGCTGGACCGCAATCCGCTGGCGGACCGCCGGGTGCGGGAGGCGATGTCGCTGGCGATCCCGCGCCAGCAGATCTCGGACCGGCTCTACAGCGGCCTGGCCTCCCCGGCCGACCAGTTCGCCGCGCCGACGGCGGAGCACCGGATCGAGGGCCTGCCGCCGCTGCCCTACGACCAGGCGCGCGCCCGCGCCCTGCTGGCCGAGGCCGGCTACCCGCAGGGCTTCCGCCTGACCGTGCACGGGCCGAACGGCTTCTTCCCCTCGGACGACAACCTGCTGCAGGCCATTGCCCAGGGCTTCACCCGGATCGGCATCGAGACGCAGGTACAGACGCTGCCGCCGGCGACGCTGTTCACCCGGGCGACCAATCGCGACTTCTCGGTCTTCATGACCTACTACAGCAGCTACACCTCGATCATCCCGCTGCGCGCGGTGGTGATGACGCGCGACGCCCAGGCCGGGAACGGGCCGTTCAACCGCCAGCGCTACTCCAACCCGGCGGTGGATCGCCCGCTGACCGAGGCGCTGATGGCGATGGACGAGGAGAAGCGGAAGGCGCTGACCCAGCAGGCCATGGCGGCGCTGATGGAGGACAAGGGCGTCATCCCGGTCATCGTGCTGAAGAACTCCTGGGCCATGCGCCGCGACCGCGTGGTCTACGAGCCGAGCCCGCCCAACATGACCGAGCCGCGGCTGGCGCGGCCACCCGGCTGACGGGCCCGTGAGTTGACGCGGCGACACGCGGCGCGGGAGGCTTCGGCGGCAAGCGCCGGCGCCAGACCGGCCCCTCCGGGAGGCTTCCTCATGCGGCACGCAATCGGCGCGGCGGTCCTGCTCGCGGCGGCCATGTCGAGCCCGGCGCTGGCCCAGCGCACGCTGACCATCGGCGTGCAGACGCCGACCACCTCGCTCGACCCGCATTACCACAACACCACGCAGAACAACGCGACGCTGGGCCAGGTCTTCGAGCGGCTCTTCGAGCTGACGCCGCGCCGGACGCTGGAGCCGAGGCTGGCGGAAAGCCTGCGCGCGCTCGACGCCAACACCTGGGAACTCAAGCTGCGCGAGGGCGTGCGCTTCCACGACGGCACGCCCTTCGAGGCAGAGGACATCGCCTGGACCTATGCGCGGATCCCGCAGGTGCAGAACAGTCCGGCCCTGTTCACCGTGGCGGTGCGGCCGATCGTGGCGATCGAGGTGAAGGACCCGCGCACCGTCATCCTGCGCACGCGGGAGCCGACGCCCTCCTTGCCCTTCGACCTCGCCAGCCCGGTCATCCTCTCGCGCCGCATCCATGGCGCGAACGGGCCGGCGCCGGCCTCCTCGGAGTTCAACAGCGGGCGGCTGGCGATCGGGACGGGGCCCTATCGGCTGGCCAGCTACAATCACGGCGACCGGATCGAGTTCACCCGCAACGAGACCTACTGGGGCCCGGCCGAGCCCTGGGACCGCGTGGTGATGCGCGCCATCCCGCAGCCCGGCAGCCGTGTGGCGGCGCTGCTCTCGGGCGAGGTCGACATGATCGACTACGTGCCCTCGCAGGATGTCGCGCGGCTCGAGCGGGACGCGAAGCTGCGGGTGTTCAGCACGGACAGCATCAGCACGGTCTACCTCGCGCCCGATGCGATGCGCGACACCACCCCCTTCGCCTTCGACAAGGAGGGGCGGCCGCTGCCGCGCAACCCGCTGGCGGACCGACGGGTGCGGGAGGCGCTGTCGCTGGCGATCCCGCGCCAGGCGATCGCGGAGCGCCTGTACCAGGGCCAGGCGCGGCCGGCCGACCAGTTCGCCGCGCCGGCGGCCGAGCACCGGATCGAGAACCTGCCGCCGCTGCCCTTCGACCAGGCCCGGGCGAGGCGGCTGCTGGCCGAGGCCGGCTATCCGGAGGGGTTCCGGCTGACCGTGCACGGGCCGGTGAATTTCTTCCCCGCCGACGACAACATCCTGCAGGCGATTGCGCAGGGATTCAGCCGCATCGGCGTCGAGACCCAGGTGCAGACCCTGCCGGGGCCGACGCTGTTCACCCGGGCGACGAACCGGGAGTTCAGCCTCTTCATCACCTTCTTCTCCTCCTGGTTCGCCATCAATCCGATCCGCCAGGTGGTCATGACACGCGACCCGGTGGCCGGCTTCGGGCCCTTCAACCGAACCCGCTACTCCAACCCCGCCGTCGACGGCCCGGCCGCCGAGGCACTGGTGACGATGGACGAGGAACGCCGCCGCGCCCTGACCAACCAGGCGATGGCGGCGCTGATGGAGGACAAGGGCGTGATCCCCGTGGTGGTGCTCCGCTACGCCTGGGCCGGGCGGCGCGACCGCGTGACCTACGAGGCCTCGCCCGGTGGGTGGACCACGTCGCTCTACGCGAAGCCGGTGCCTTGACCGGGGCAGGCGGCGGTCCGACCTTCCGACCGCCGCCACCCGAGGACCCTCGATGCCCGACGCCCCGCTGCTCGCCCGCCTCTCGGCCGCCGTCGAGGCCAATTTCGCGGCGGAGACCGAGTTCCTCGCCGACCTCGTGCGCTTCCCGAGCACGCGCAACAACGAGGCGCCGCTCCAGGACTGGATGGCACGGCAGCTTGCCGGGCGCGGCTACCAGGTGGACCGCTTCACCATGGCGGACGTGCCGCTGGAGAGCCACCCGAAGGCGAGCCCGATGGTGG
>JAIYAI010000187.1 GCA_027489135.1 Acetobacteraceae bacterium | reverse complement strand
GGGGGGTGGGGGGCACATCCTATCTTTGTGGGGGTAGCCGCTGGGGGTGGCCGGAGAGGTAGCCGGGGATGCCGAGCGAAGCGTGAGTCTCGTGATGGCCATCGTGCTTGCCCTCCTGCTGGCAGCAGGTCCGGCCTTCGCTTGCATAGCGTATCGTCCCTTGGACCTGCGGGACATCAGGCGCGCGGATGTCGTTGTCGAAGGGCGGCTCGAAAACTGGACCGCATTCACCGATCCGGAGATCCAGCGCATACAGCGTGAATTCTTCATCCGGCATTTCGGTGAGGATTCGCCAGAGCCTGCCAGGTTGAGCGATCGGGTCCACGCCGCCCGCTTCAACATTGTTGTGGACCGCGTTCTGCGCGGAGAAGCGCGTGACGCTTTGACGGTGTGGTGGGACCCATCGACCTTTGGAACACCGAGGGACGTAGCCCCCGCGCGTGTTCTCATCGGTCTGCGAAAGCTGCCCTCTGTCAGCGGCACGCCCGCCAAGTTCGGCGCAGAGCCAACGCATTTCACCACCCTTCGCATGGCATGCTCGTCGCCCTTCATCTTCGACCCCGCAAGTAAGAACGCTGCCCGTATCCGGACCATGCTTCCACGTCGCATCGGCTCAGCCTGGTCTGAATTGGGCTGGGCGCTTCTCACCAGCGTCGTGGCAGGGCTTTGTGCCACCATGCCCGGGCTCGCTCTGCTGCTGCATCGTACTCGCCGCGCGATGCCCGCATGACGAGGATCATGCGTGGGACGCCTATCCGAGGCTTGTTGTCGCTTGCGGTACCGGTGCTTGCGATGGCGTTGAACGCCATGCCGGCCTTGGCTTGCGCCGGAGGTCCGGCGCCCCTTCGCCTTGATGCCATCAGCTCCGCTGACATTGTAGTCATCGGCCGGATCGAGAATTATCGGACCTTTGTCGATCCAGCCCGGCGACAGCGTCGCGTCGAGTGGTTTGAGGCCCAACGTCTTCGGGCTGATCTCGGGCAGGCGCCTAGCCACATCGAGGACGCTTCCCGCGCGACGTCGGTTAGTCGTCCTGATGCCGCTCACTTCGACGTAGTGGTCGATGAGGTGCTGAAGGGAACGGCCGAGCAGTCCCTTTCGGTATGGTGGGACCCCAGCGCGTTCGGATTTCCTCTGAGCCTCCCCTCCGGCTCCGTTCTGATCGCCCTGCGCCAGAATGGCGCCGGATCGAACCCGCGCCTTGGCTTCCTCGCCTCTACCGACCCAGGTCCCGATCCGGCTGCGTTGGTTGTCCTCCGCACGCCGTGTGCCGATCCATTTCTCTTCGACAGCACCGGCGCGGAGGCAGCCACGATTCGGGGCCTTCTCGCTTTGGGCGCACCGCCGCCCACGCCACCGGCATGGCAAGCCTGGCTGCTCTCCGGCCTTGCCAATCCTCTGGTCTACCTTGTCGCGTCTGGTGCTCTTCTGTGTGCCATCCTGTTGGTTAACCTCGTCGTATTCGTCGTGCGCATGCGACGCGTCCGGAGGCCTTTGCGGCCGCACCCTTGAAGTTTGCCGCCAAGTGGCTGCGGATCTCCAGCATCTGGTTCGCCGCTGCAAGCCAAGGTACCCAAGCAGTTTGCCGTTCGACGTTACGCATCACGATCACTCTGGCACGGGGCCTGTCCGCGCTGCGACTGCCCGCCGGAGGCAAGCCTCCGAGCAGCGCCACCGTGAGGGCGATGATCGCGGCATTTGGCGTCCCCATACGGGTCAGCTCAGACGGATCTGACCGCGTCACTCCAGACTGATCCCCCGCTCCCGGATCACCCGTGCCCAGGCCTCGCGCTCCGCCGCCAGTCGCGTCCGCACCTGCTCCGGCCCTTCCGCCAGCGGCTCCGCCCCGGCCTCTCGGATGCGCTCCGCCACCGGCGAGCTCGGCCCGCAGATCGCCAGCATCTCCGCGGTCAGCCGCGCGGCCGCCGCATCCGGCGTCGCCGCCGGCACGACCAGCGCCTGCCAGGCCGCGGCCTCGTATCCGGCGACGCCAAGCTCCGCGAGGGTCGGCACCTCCGGCAGCGCCGCCATCCGCGTGGCCGCGGCCGTCGCCAGCACCCTGACCTGCCCGGCCCGCGCTGCCGTGGCGCCCGTCGCCCAGGTCATCATCTGGCTCGCCAGCCGCCCCGCGATCATGTCCGCCAGCGCCGGTGCGCCGCCGCGATAGACCACGTGGTTCAGCCGGAGGCCGGCCTCGGCGGCCAGGCGTTCCATCGCCAGATGCTGCGGGCTGCCGACGCCGGGGCTGCCATAGTCCATGCCGCCCGGCGCCGTGCGTGCCGCCGCCAGCCAGGCCTGCGCGTCGGCGTAGGGCGAGGCCCCCGGCACTGCGAGGACGAGGTCGAAGGTTGCGTAGCGCGCGATGGGCCGGAAATCCCGCGCCGGGTCGTAGGGCAGCCTGCGGAACAGCAGCGGGTTGAAGACCAGCGTGCCGTTGTCGGCGGTGAACAGCGTATGCCCGTCCGGCGGCGCCTTCGCCGCGGCCTCGGCGCCGATGTTGGTGGCCGCGCCGGGCCGGTTCTCGACCACCACGGGCTGACCGAGCCGTTGGCCGAGCGCGCCCCCCACCAGCCGCGCCATCGCGTCCGTGCTGCCGCCCGCGGCATAGGCGACGATCCAGCGCAGGGGTCGGTCCGGCTGCCAATCGGCGGCCAAGGCACGTGTCGCGGGCAGGAGGGCGGGGGCGAGCAGCAAACTGCGGCGGGGAACGGACATGGGGGCAGAATCGCAGCCCCGGCGCCCCTCGGCAACGCCGCGCGTACCTCATGCGGAACGTGCTCGCGAGGTCCTTCCAATGCGTCCGCATAAAACTGTAGGGCTCTCGAAACCGCGATCGCCGCGCAGGGGAGTTGGGCCGTGCCTGATGCCGTCTTCGACCTGCGGGTCGACCCCGCCAGCCCGCTGCTCTTCGGCGATGCCGAGGCACCGCCGCTCTGGCTCTGGCTCACCCTGGAACGGGAGGAGGTGGACCGGCTGGAAGCCGCGCTGCTCGATCATCTCCGCTCGCCGCTGTTCCCGCCGCGCATCGGCGAACGCCCGGTGCGCGCCGGCGACGATATCGGGCTGCTGGATTTCGCGGCCGGCTTGGCGCCGATCGCCGGCCGCTTCTTGGGCGGCCAGGACCTGGTGATCGCGGCGACCCGCATCGTGGCCGAGCGCGGCGGGCCGCGCGCGGGGGAGGGGGCGCTGGCCTGCATCGAGGGCCTGCTCGCCCGCCAGCATGCCGAGGCCCGAGCGCTGGGCGAGGCCGGTGCGGCGCCGCGCCTGCGTCGCTTCGTGCTCGGTGCGCGGCTGGCGGCGGATCTCTGGCTGCGCTTTGTGCCCGGTAGTGGCGACGGGCGGCGTGTCGATGCGCGGCTGTCGGGGATGCTTAAGATCGAGGCGACGCCGGCGCCTGCTGCCTCGTCGATCCCTGTCGAAGCAGTGCCGGAGCCCGGGCTGCGCGTGCTGGAGTCCTTCGATCCGCCGAACGATCGTGCCGAGTGGGAGGCCTATCGGGCGCTCGCCACGCCGCTGCCGCTGCGCCGGGTGCCGCGCGACGCGGCCGCACGGCTCGGGGCTCTGGCGGAAGCCGCGCCCGGCTTCGCCGCCCCGCTGGCCGAGATGCGCCGTGGCCTGGCGCTGGCCGCGCATGCCGGCCGGCCCTCACCGCGGTTGCGGCCGCTGTTGCTGGTCGGGCCGCCTGGTGTCGGCAAGACCTGGTTCGCCCGCCGCGTGGCGCAGGCGCTCGACCTGCCCTTCGCCGCGCTGAACCTGGGCGGCGCCACCGACAACCGCTGCCTGCAGGGCACCGCGCGGGGCTGGTCGGCGGCGACGCCGGCCTGGCCGGTCGCGGAGATGGCGCGGCTCGCGGCACCCAACCCGGTCCTCTTCCTCGACGAGATCGAGAAGGCCGGCGGCCAGCGCGAGGCCAACGGCCGGGCGCACGACACGCTGCTGGCGATGATCGAGCCGGCGAGCGCCGGCGCCTGGTTCGACGAGTGCCTGCGGACCAATGCCGATCTCCGCCACGCGGTCTGGATCATGGCGGCGAACGACACGCGCGACATTCCGGCGCCGCTGCTCTCCCGCCTGTCTGTGCACCGCATCCAGCCGCCGCCCGCGGGCGCCTATGTGTCGGTGGCGGCGGCGCTGCTCGGCGGCATCGCGGAGGACATGGGCTGCGCCGCGACCGACCTGCCGACGCTGCCGCCGGAGACGGAGACGGCACTGGCACGCAGCTTCGCCGGGCACCGGAATCTGCGGCGGCTGCGGGCACAGATGGAGGAGTGCCTCGGCGTCGCGGCAGAGGCGGCGCTGGCTGCCCGGCACTAACCCTTCGCGCGCCCCGGCGGCCGCCAGCGCAGCACTATGCCTTCGCGCGCCCCGGCGGCCGCCAGCACAGCACTATGCCTTCGCGCGCCCTGGCGGCTGCCAGCGCGCGACCCATCCATCGTCGAAGGACAGCACCAGGTCGTCGGCGCATTTGCGGATGACCAGGTGGTCGTGCAGGAAGGCAAGCGCGTTCTCCGGCCGCACGCGCTCGGGTGCCGCCGCGCCGCGGAAGGCGTGGATCACCGGGAAGCGCGCCAGCCAGTCCTCCAGCACCGTGCGCGGATTGGCGTTGCGGTTGCAGAGCAGCGTCCAGGCGTTGAACTCCAGGATGAAAGCGGGACGGTGCCGCGCCATGGTCTCGGCCGCGCCGTCCAGCACGTCGCCCTCGAAGCCCTCGACATCGACCTTCACGAGATCCAAGCGGTCCAGCCCATGCGCCGCGACCAGCGCATCGACCGTGGTCACCGGCACGCGCACGGGGGGCGAGGCGAGGGTGGCGCGGTCCATCGTGCCGGCATTCACCAGCTTCGACCCGGCGGAATGCCCCGCATCGAAGTGGAACTCCGCATGGCCCGGCGCGGCGGAGACCGCCGCCTGCTCGACCGCGACACGCCCGTCGAGGCGGTTCAGCGCCAGGGTCTCCCGCAGCCGGGCCGCGGTGGCGGGGGAGGGCTCCACCGCCACCACGCGACCCTGCGGCGCCAGCGCGCCCAGGATCACCGCTGTCATGCCGATATTGGCGCCGATGTCGAGCGCGACTCCGCGGCCATCCCCGGGAAGGACGGCAGCGGCCACGGCATGGATCTCGCCCATGCCCTTCGCGTGGTGCGTGGCCCATTGGAAGTAGGTGTCGTCCGGGTCGCCGGCGATGCGCCAGCGCCGCCCCGCGATCGTCACCTGCCGCCAGGGGCGCGCCGCCCCGCCTGCCTTGTCCCCGCCCGCCTTGTCTTCGTGCGCCATCGCATGCCCCCGGTTTGCGGCCTCCTCTGCCGCAGCCGGCCGGCGGCGCCAAGCGCCGGGCGCGCGCGAACGTTGCGGCAGGGGCACAGCGTTGCGCGGGAACATCGCCTCACCGCACGGCGAGCCCCGCCCGGGGCTGGCGGCGGGCCCATGCGGACCCTATCTGCGGCGTGACGCTTCACGCGGCGGCCGTCGGCCCGGCCCGCCCAATAGGAAGGCACCCCATGCAGCTGGACCCCCAGGGGATGGCGCCCGAGGACCTGAGCCACGCCGGCTCGGTCGTGGACAAGGCGATCGAGTACATGATCGAACAGCGCATCGCGCCGGTCTCCATTGCCTCAGCCCTGCTGGGCGGTGCGCTGGGGCTGCTGGCCCGCACCATGGACGACCGCGCCATCGCTGGCGTGCTGCGCAACGCCCTTGCCTCGGTCGAGGGCGGCGAACTGCGGGAGATGCGGGACCCGCCGCCGGCCGGCATGGGCATGCGCCCCAACGCCTGAGCGGCAACTCTGCCGCGCAGCCCGGGAAAGCTTGACGCGGCCGGGGCTTCGCGGCATACGCCGCCCCTCAGTTCACGACCCGCACGCGGTCCCACCGGGCCGCGTGCCGCTGTTTTCAGGGGTTCCTCCCATGGCCCGCCGTTGCGGCATCACCGGCAAGACCGTGCAGACGGGTAACAACGTCAGCCACGCGAACAACAGGACGCGCCGTCGCTTCCTGCCCAACCTGCAGGAGACGTCGTTCTTCTCGGATGTGCTGGCGACCAGCGTGCGCCTGCGCCTGACCACCAACGGCATCCGCACGATCGAGCACAATGGCGGCCTCGACAGCTTCCTGCTCGGCACGCCAGACCGCAGCCTGCCGCCCGAGGCAATCACGCTGAAGAAGCGGATCGTGCGCGCGAAGGCGAAGCGGGAAGCTGCCGCGGCGGCCTGACGCCCGCCGCCGCTTCACCCTGTCTTAAGCCAGATCAGATAAGCCGGGCCCATGCCCGGCTTTTTCGTCTCCTGCTTCCTCGTCCTGCTTGCGCTCACCTGCCTCGGCTTCGCCTGGCGTGCGCATCGTCAGGCGCGGGCGCTGCGGGCGGAGATGGTCGCCATGCGCGCTGCCTCCGCGGCGGCCGAGCGCAGCTTCGGCCTGCTGGCGCGGGAGATGCAGGCTATCGGGCTCACGCTGCTGGGCCATGCCGGCGCCGGGCGGGATGCCGCCGTCGCCGCTGTCTCCATTGCGGAGAGCGCGCAGCGCGTTCTCGGCCTGTCCGACGAGCTCTCCGAACTCCTCGCGCTGCGGACGGGGCTCCGCGCCGTGCGGGCGGCGCCCGTGCGCCTGTTGCCGATGCTCGAGGAAGCGGTGGCGGCGACCGCGGCGCAACTCGGGCCGGCGCGGCGGGACTGGCGGCTGGCCCCGGAATGCTCCGGCATCGCGCTCGACGCCGACGCCCGGGCGCTGCGCGGTGCGCTGGAACAGGTGCTGGCGCGGGCGGCGCGCATGACCCGCGACGGGGACTGGATCGGCGTGCGGCCCGTGGTCTCGGCCGACGGCGTGGCGATCCTGGTGGAGGACGAGGGCGTGGGACTCGGCGCCGCTGATGCGGGGCCGGATACGGGGGATGCCGCGGCGGCGCCGCGCACCCGCGGGCTCGGCTTCGGCCTCGCGGTCGCCCGCGCCCTGCTGGAAGCGCATGGCGGCAGCCTGCGGATCGAGGCGCTGCAGGGCGTCGGCGCCCGGACCTGGCTGACCCTGCCGCGGGAGAGGCTGCTGGCGGCCTAATCGAGGTCCCGGAGCGCCAGCGCCGCCAGCGTCCGGACCCGGTCGGCATCGCCCGTCTCGCGCGCCAGCAGCAGCACCAGCTTCGCCAGGTAGAGCCGCTCCCGCGCCGGATCGGGGCCCGCGGCGGCGATGGCCTGGGCAAGATCGTCCCAGAGCTGCGCCAGGGCCTCGCCATCCACCGGCGTCATGCCCGTCCCTTTCCGCGCAGCCGGGCCAGGGCGACGTCGAAGGCCGCGTGGTCGAAGCGGCGCCAGCGCCAGGCGATGATCCCGTCCGGCCGCACGAGGTAGCCCGCCCCCGGCGCGTCCAGGCCGAGCAGCGCGGCGGCGCGGCCGGCGTCGTCCCGCGCGTCGCCTTGGGGCCCGATCAGCAGCACCTGTGGCACGCCCTGCCAGGGCGCGCTGCCGCCGGGCAGGGTGCGATGCGCCGCCGCCCCGTCCTGCCGCAGCGTCGCGGCCAGGGCGGCATCGCCGGTGATCACCCCGGCTTCGCCATCCAGCAGCGTGGCGAGCCAGGTCGGCTCGCCGCCCGGCGAGGTCAGGGGAACCGAGGGCAGCACCGCCCCCGGCACCGGCGTGCCGGCCGGCCAGGCGCCCTCCTCCGGTGTCGAGAGCGGCGAATCCGGCTGGCCGATGGCGGCGCTCTGCCGCGGATTGGCCAGCGCGCGTGCCCAGTCCTGAGTCACGGCCAGCGACAGCGCCGCGTCGCGCAGCAGCGCATGGCCCCGCGTCGGCGGCGTCATGAACAGGGTGCTGCGATGCGCGCTGGCGATGTTCTCCCGTGCCGCGTGCACGCGCTCCGCGCTCCAGCCGTCGAGCAGCGTGGCATCCGCCGTGCCGTGCGCCACGGTCGCCAGCATCCAGGCCAGCGTCGCCGCATCCTCGATTCCGGAGTTCATGCCCCGGACGCCGAAGATCGGCAGCAGGTGCGCCGCATCGCCCGCCAGCAGCACGCGGCCATGGCGGTAGCGGTCGAGCGTCAGCTCATGCGCGCGGTAGAGGCTGACCAGGATCAGTTCGTAGTCGACGGGCTGGCCGATGCTGGCGAGATGCGCGTCGATCCGCGCCCGCACGGCGTCCTCCTCCTGCGCCGCCTCGGCGTCCTCGTCGGGGGTAAGCTGGTAGTCGATGCGCCAGATGTCGCCGGGCTGGCGGTGCATCAGCAGGGTGGAGCCCGGGTTGGAGGCGGGATCGAACCAGGCGCGCCGCTCGGTCGGCAGGTCGAGCGCGGCGCGGATATCGGCGATCAGGTAGCGCCCCTCATGGCTCTCGCCCTGCAGCGCCAGGCCGAGCGCCGCCCGCATCGGGCTGCGTGCGCCGTCGCAGGCGACCACCCAGCTGGCGTCCAGCGTATATTCGCCCTCCAGCGTGGTGACGGTCAGCGTCACGCCGTCGGCGCGCGGGACGATCTGCCGCATCGCATGACCCCAGCGCAGCTCCACCTCGGGCCGCTCCAGCACTGCGTCGATCAGCGCCTGCTCGGTGAAGCATTGCTGCAGGTTCAGCATGGGCGGGTGCTGCTGGTCTGCATCATGCGGCATGGCGAAGCGCAGCACCTCGTGCCCGCGCCAGTCGCTGCGACCATCGGTCCAGGCGAGGCCGCGGGCGAGGATGCCCTTCACCGCCCCGACGCCGGCCAGCAGGTCGAGCGAGCGGCGCGAGATGCAGATGGCGCGGCTGCCGAAGCTCGCCTGGTCGCGCGGCTCGATCACCACGCAGTCCTGGCCGTGCCGGGCGAGGCCGGCGGCGAGCGCCAGGCCCACCGGCCCGGCGCCGAGGATGACCACGTCGCGCCGCTCCACCCGGCGCGGCATCGGCGCCGGCGCATAGCGCGGCATCGCGTCGTAGACGCTGCGTCCGAGGGCCATGGGGTCAGCCCTTTGGCGGGGTCGCCAGGAAGCCGGCGATAATCGCCACGTCCTGCTGCGGGCCGGCATTGTCGGCCGCCATCTGCGTATAGAAGCGGGCGATCGCCTGGTAGATGCCGGCGGCCTCGCCG
>JAIYAI010000352.1 GCA_027489135.1 Acetobacteraceae bacterium | reverse complement strand
TCTGATCGATGTCGATCTTGACCAGCCTGACCCGGCCGCCGGCCTGCCGAACCACCTTCTCGAGCGTCGGGGTGAGTTGCTTGCAGGGGCCGCACCAGGTCGCCCAGAAGTCGACCAGCACCGGGACCTGGCGGGAGGCCTCCACCACATCCTGCATGAAGGTGCGCTGGTCGCCGTCCTTGACGGGGTCCGGAGCCCCGCCGGCCGGCGGCGCGCCGGGAGCCTGCTGGCGGGCCGGGTCGAAGATCACGTCCATGGCGGCATGTTCCTGGCTTTGGCGTTAGATGCGCTGAATTGGGGAAGTGACAAGCGGCATGAAAGGCCGGGGGTCAAGAGGCCTTGGCGCGCCGACATCCCGCAGCGTTCTCCGCGGTGGGCGGAGGACGCTGTGTGATGTCGCTGTTCCTGCCGCTCTCTGGTTCGCCGGCCCCTCGGCGAGGCAACGCGTAGCGGCATAACCTGTTGGATATGCAGGTGATGGCGCTGGCGGGCTCGATCTGCAGGGCGGCCTGCCTGGCCACGTCGCCCATTCGCGGCCGTTCCGCCCGCTTGATCCCGCGGCCTTCGCCGGCTGCTTCTCGGCCTCCCTCGCCACGCTCGGCGCCGCCCGTCTCGGGGTGGCGACCGACGGCAAGACGCTGCGGCGTTCCTTCCACCATGCGGCCACGCGCTCGCCGCTGCACGTGGTGACCTCCTTCGCGGCAGGGGCGCGGTGGGTAATCGGCCAGGTCGCCGCAGGCACGCAGGAGCGCGAGATCGTCCCCGCGCGGCATCCGCTGCTGCCCGACCGCAACGGGGTGCTGGTCGCCGGCGATGCCCCACCTTGGCGGGGCGCGACCGCGGCTGGTCGAGGAGAAAGGCAGCGCCTGACTGTTCGCCACGACAACGGTCCGCAAGGCCTCGCAACGCGCAGAAAACCAGCCCGCCACCTGCTCCAGCGCACCCGGACGGACCTATCCATCCGCCGTCAGCGAAAGCGCTCCGGTAGGTCCGACGACATCGCGCGCACCATCATCGGCCGGATGCGATAGACCCGCCGCGACGCTCGGGGACGGTCGCCGCAGGCGCCGGGATGTCCTATGCTCAGCATCGTCGCGGCCGTCGCGGGTCATGTCCCATGCCCCCCGGCACCGCGATGTCCCGTCCAGGCGCTGCCTTCCCTCCGCATGCGACGTCGGGCCGGGTGCTGCCACCTCTTCCCGTCCGGCCCATGCCCGGCGCGGCCATCTCTCGCAAGGCGAAGGTTCCCGAGGACATGAGTAGGCGACACGCCATTTTGCACATCGGCGTCATGAAGACGGGATCCAAGGCCATCCAGTCCTGGATGACCGACAACAGGGCATTGCTCGGGCGGCACGGCGTCCATGTTCCGGAGAGCCTCGGCTCGAACCATTCCATCCTGGGGAACCTCGCCGTGCATCTCGGCGACGCCGAGGACGCGGCCGACGGCACCCGCCTCGAGAGGCTGCGGACCGAGTTGGAACACCTCCCGACCTCGATCCACACCGTCCTGTTTTCCGGGGAGACCATGTCGCGCTCGCTGCGTGGTGCCGATCGGATAGCCAAGCTAAAGGATGTGCTTGACCGGTACTTCGCGTCCTACCGCGTCCTCATCTACCTGCGCCGCCAGGACCAGCAGGCGCTGAGCCAGTACTCGAGCGACATGCGGCGTGGGATCATCGAAGCCGAACTGTTCTCGAAGACGCCGCTCGACTACGACCAGATCCTGGCCGGCTGGACCGAGGTCTTCGGCCGCGCCGCGATCACGCCGCGTCTCTACGAGACCGAGAGCCTCGTCGACGGCGATGTGGTCGCCGACTTCGTCGCCGCGCTCGACCTGCCGCGCAGCGCGGAGGCGGGCACTGGCGGCAAGGACGCCGCGAAGCGCCCCAACGCGGCCCTGAGCCCGCCAGCCATCCAGCTTCTGAGGGACCTGTCCGCTCTCGGGAAGGATCGGGGCCTTTATGCCGAGGACTTCGCCAAGGCCTCGGGCCGCAAGGAGTTGGTCGGGATCCTCGACAGGCATTTCAGCGGCCGCAGCGCGCTGCCGTCGCGAGCCGAGGCCATGGCCTTCCATGACCGCTGCCGCGACTCCAACGAGCGCGTGCGCGCCGCATGGTTCCCGGACCGGGCCACGCTCTTCCAGGAGGATTTCAGCCGCTACCCCGAGGTCGCGGACCTTCCCCCGTCGGCCGACGCCGTCCTGCCGGTGGCGCTCGTCACCATCCTCGAACTCATGGCCGCCATGCCGGCCCGCGAACGGCAGCGCACGGACAAGGTCTGGGTCACGCGGCGCGCGGAGAAGCGGTCGGCGCGCGCTGGCGCGCCAGCGGCGAAGGCCGAGGAGGCCGGCCGGAGCAAGGCTGGAAAGGCCAAGGCCGGACGGGGCAAGAAGCGTGCGGCGCCCACGGAGGGTGCCGCGGCGACAGCCGAGGGGCCACGCCGTAAGGAGAAGTCGCCGGACCGCCAGCAGCGTCGACGCGAGCGCCGCGACGCGGCAGGCCGCAGCGACACGCGCTGAACAGGACGCGGCCGGTGCCTCGATCCGGCCTCGGCCCAGCCCCTGCCGGCCAGGTGGGAAGGAAGCGTCTGGGCCGGACCGAATTCGCCCGCTAACATCCCGCAGGATCGAAGGAACACCCCGCCCATGACCCCGCCGCGCAACTCCACCGCCGCCCGCGACATCGCCTATGCGCTGCACCCCTACACAGACCATAAGCAGCATCTGAAGGACGGGCCGCTCGTCATCTCCCGCGGCAAGGGCGTGCGCATCTTCGACGACCAGGGCAAGGAGTACATAGAGGCCGTCGCCGGCCTTTGGTGCGCCTCCCTCGGCTTCGACAACGAGCGCCTGGTGCAGGCCGCCGCGAACCAGATGCGCAAGCTCCCCTTCTACCACTCCTTCACGGCCAAGTCGCACGAGCCGCTGGTGGATCTCTCGGAGATGCTGATCGAGCGCGCGCCGGTGCCGATGAGCAAGGTGTTCTTCGCCAATTCGGGGTCCGAGGCGAACGACAGCGTCATCAAGATCCTCTGGTACATGCACAACGCCATCGGCAAGCCGGAGAAGAAGAAGAT
>JAIYAI010000435.1 GCA_027489135.1 Acetobacteraceae bacterium | reverse complement strand
CGCGCCCGCGACCGGCAGCGGCTCGGGCATGACGCGGACGAACTGATCGCCCGCGGACATCCGTCTTCCTCTCTGTCTCTCCCCGACTTCCCCGCCGCGGCACCCGCGGCGGGGATTTTTTGTTGCGGCGCAGCGGAATCCCGGGCGCGGACCCAGGGCGGATTGACGCAGCGCAAGGCGGCGTGTCTCAACACCGGGCAGTCAGCAGGCGGGGCCACGCGCCGCCACAGGAACAGCAGGCGGGGCCACGCGCCGCCACAGGAACAGCAGGCGGGGCCACGCGCCGCCACAGGGACAGCAGGCGGGCACAGGCACCGCCACAGGGAGAGCCAGACCATGCCCGATGACGCCCTCATCGCCGTCAAGCCCGCAATAGCCGCCAAGGCCCTGGTCGATGCCGCGAAGCGGGAGGCCATGGTCGCCGCCGAGGCGAAGGACCCCGACGCCTTCTGGAAGGCCGAGGCGCTGAAGCGCGTCGCCTGGATCAAGGAGCCGACGAAGATCAAGCATGTCGACTTCAACGGCGACGTCTCGATCAAGTGGTTCGAGGACGGGGTGCTGAACGCCTCCGTCTCCTGCCTCGACCGGCACCTGGCGACCAGGGGCGACCAGGTGGCGATCATCTGGGAGGGCGACGACCCGAAGGCGGACGCGAAGGTCACCTACCGCGACCTGCACGCGCGGGTCTGCCGCCTGGCCAACGCCATGCGGAAGCTCGGCGTGAAGAAGGGCGACCGGGTCTGCATCTACCTGCCGATGATCGTCGAGGCCGCGGTGGCGATGCTGGCCTGCGCCCGGGTCGGCGCCATCCACTCCATCGTCTTCGGCGGCTTCTCCCCGGACAGCCTGGCCAGCCGCATCCAGGATTCCGAATGCTCGATGCTGATCACCGCGGATGAGGGCCGGCGCGGCGGGCGCAAGGTGGCGCTGAAGACCAATGCCGACGAGGCGCTGGCCGCCTGCCCCAGCATCAAGAACGTGATCGTGGTGAAGAACACCGGCGGCGACGTGCCGATGCAGGCCGGGCGGGACCACTGGTACGAGGCGATCACGGCGGGCGAGCCCGCGGAGTGCGCGCCGGAGCCGATGGGCGCCGAGGACCCGCTCTTCATCCTCTACACTTCGGGCTCGACCGGAAAGCCGAAGGGCGTGCTCCACACCACCGGCGGCTACATGGTCTGGGCCAGCTTCACCCATGAGCTGGTCTTCGACTACAAGCCCGGCGAGATCTACTGGTGCACTGCGGACGTGGGCTGGGTGACCGGCCACACCTACATCGTCTACGGCCCGCTCGCGAACGGCGCGACCACGCTGATGTTCGAGGGCGTGCCGAACTACCCGAGCGTGTCGCGCTTCTGGGAAGTGGTCGACAAGCACCAGGTCAACATCTTCTACACCGCGCCCACCGCCATCCGCGCCCTGATGCGCGACGGCGAGGCACCGGTGAAGAAGACCAGCCGCGCCTCGCTCCGCATCCTTGGGTCCGTCGGCGAGCCGATCAATCCCGAGGCCTGGCTCTGGTACTACCGCAATGTCGGCGACAGCCGCTGCCCGATCGTCGACACCTGGTGGCAGACCGAGACGGGCGGGATCCTGATCTCCCCCCTGCCCGGCGCCGTCGCGCAGAAGCCGGGTTCCGCCACCCTGCCCCTGCCCGGCGTGAGGCCGGCGCTGGTCGACGGGGACGGCAAAATCCTCGACGGCGCGACCGAGGGCAACCTCGTGCTGCTCGATAGCTGGCCCGGCCAGATGCGGACGATCTACGGCGACCATGCCCGCTTCGGGCAGACCTATTTCTCGACCTTCAAGGGCATGTACTTCACCGGCGACGGCGCCCGCCGCGACGCCGATGGCTACTACTGGATCACCGGCCGCGTCGACGACGTGATCAACGTCTCCGGCCACCGCATGGGCACGGCCGAGATCGAGAGCGCCCTCGTCGCCCACCCCAAGGTCGCCGAGGCCGCGGTGGTCGGCATGCCGCACGACCTGAAGGGCCAGGGCATCTACTGCTACGTCACGCTGAAGACCGGCGAGGAGCCGTCCGACGCGCTGAAGAAGGAACTCGTCGCCTGGGTGCGGAAGGAGATCGGCCCGATCGCCTCCCCCGACGCCATCCAGTGGGCGCCGGGCCTGCCGAAGACGCGATCCGGCAAGATCATGCGCCGCATCCTGCGCAAGATCGCGGCGAACGAGACCGACGGGCTCGGCGATACCTCAACCCTGGCCGATCCCGCGGTGGTGGACGACCTTGTCGCGAACCGGGTCATGTGACGCTTCCATGACCGGCGGGTCGCCCGGCCCGCCCAGGCTGGAAGGGAAACGATGACATCGCCTAGCCTTCTGCCATGGCCAGTCCCGGCCATGGCAGGAGGCCACCCATGACGCTGTTCTACCTCGCCAACACGGATGCTCTCGTCTTCCTGAGCGCGGAGGCCTCGGTCTTCGTCGGCGCCGGGGCGACGCTCTACTCCACCTCCAACCTCCAGACCCCCATCATCCAGAGCCTGGCCGCCGGGCGCACGGTGCAGATCGAAGGCACGGTCGTCTCGCAGCCCGCCAATGCGGTGACGCTGCTGGCGGACGAGTTCGGCACCGGCAACCACGTCGTCGCCATCGGTACGGCCGGCGCGGCCTATGCCAACGCCAACTTCGCATCCGTCTTCGTCGCCGGCACCGGCGATGTCGTGCGGAACGCCGGCCAGATCACCGGCGGCGGCGGCGTCTGGGGCAATGGCTGGGGGAGCGGCCGGCTCGAGAACGACGGCAGCATCGTCGGCGTCCGCTTTGCCGCCGTGAAGCTGTATGACGGTGCCGGCACCAACACCGTCCTGAACGGCGGGGTGATCAGCGGCGTGGGCGGCGTGGTGCTGCAGAACGCGACCGCCACCATCATCAACCTCGCCGATGGCGAGATCCGCAGCACCACCGCCGCCGCGGCGGCCATCGACGGCAGCCTGGCCGGCACCGGCTTCACGCTCCGCAACCTCGGCACCGTCACCGGGGTGGACGACGCCGTCCTTGGCTCCGCCGCGGCCGACACGCTGCGCAACGACGGCGCGATCGACGGCGATGTGCTGCTTGGCGGCGGCAACGACGTCTTCCGCGGCCGCAAGGGTCTGATCGAGGGCGAACTCCGCGGCGGCGACGGCAACGACACGCTGATCACGGGACGCGGCGACGAGGCGCTGTTCGGCGACAAGGGGCTGGACCGTCTCGATGGCGGGGCGGGCGACGACACGATGACCGGCGGCGCGAATCCCGACGTCTTCGTCTTCTCCCGCGCCGGCGCCGGGGGCGCCGACCTGGTGGCGGATTTCCAGAACGGCCTCGACGACCTCGACCTCACCGCCTTCCGGTTCGCGGGCTTCGCGGCGGTCTCCGCCCTGGCGCGGGACGTCGCGGGCGGGCTGCTGCTCGACCTGACCGCGGCTGGCGGCGGGACGGTGCTGCTCGCGGGCATGACCACGGCGCTGTTCGACACGGGCGACGTGCTGCTCTGACGATCCATCCGCCGCGCGCCTGGTTGCAGAGGCCGGTGGGTCGTGCACCTGCCGGTCCCTGGCATCGGACCGGTGACATCGCCTAGCCTGCCGACCCGACCATCCATGTCCAGGGGAGGAGGAACACCATGGGCTTCGTCGTCCTCGACGATACCGACTTCACCTATGTGCTGAGCATCCAGAACAGCATCTTCATCGGACCGAACGCGACGCTCTATTCGACGACCAGTGAGACCACGCCGATCATACTGAGCACGGTGGCCGGGCGGACGGTGCGGGTCGAGGGCACGGTGCTCGGCCAGAACGCCACCGCGATCACCATGACGCTCGGCGACCACACGATGGTGATCGGCCCGGATGGCGCCACCTTCTCCAATCGCAACTGGGTCAACAGCGTCATCGACGGCGCCAACAACCTGATCCAGAATTTCGGCTTCATCAGCGGCGGCGGCGGGATCTGGGGCACCGGCTGGGGCAGCGGGCGGATCGAGAACGACGGCACCATCGCCGCCCAGCGCGTCGCCGCGATCAAGCTGATCGACGGCATCGGCAACAATACGATAATCAACAACGGTCTGATCACCGGCACGGGCGGCATCGTGCTGCAGAACGCCGTGGCGAGCATCGTCAACGGCGCCGACGGCGAGATCCGCAGCAACAGCGCCGCCGTCGCCGCCATCGATGGCAGCTTGGCCAGCACGGGCTTCACCATCCGCAACCTCGGCACCATCGCGGGGCCCGACGACGCGGTCCTGGGCTCCGTCAACGCCGACAGCCTGCGCAACGACGGGGTGATCGATGGCGACGTGCTGCTCGGCGGCGGCAATGATGCCTTCCGCGGTCGGAAGGGGCTGATCGAGGGCGAGCTGCGCGGCGGCGACGGCAACGACACGCTGATCACCGGCCGCGGTGACGAGGCGCTGCTCGGCGACGCGGGCTCGGACCGGCTGGATGGCGGAGCCGGCGACGACAGCATGACGGGCGGTGCGGGCAGCGACGTCTTCGTTTTCTCCCGCACCGGGGGCGGCGGCGCCGATCTGGTCACGGATTTCCAGGACAACCGCGACGACCTCGACCTCACCGCCTTCCGCTTCGCCGATGTTGGCGCGGTCGCCAGCCTGGCGCGCGACGTCGCCGGCGGATTGCTGCTGGACTTCGGCAGCCTCGGCGGCGGCACGGTGCTGCTGTCGGGCATGACCAAGGCGCAGCTGGACGCGGGCGACGTCCTGCTCTGACCCCGGGGCGACACACCGCGGTGGCGGCCACCCCCTTAAATTACGATCAATTCATCTTACCTCCATAGCCAGCCCCGTTCCCGTCGGCGGGCCATGGAGGATCACAGTGCTGGACGAGAGCAAGGCGATCGCAACCTTCGCAGGCGCTCCCACCGAGGACGCGTCGGGCAATCGGCTGCTCGCAGCCATCAGCCCGGCCGATCTCGTCAGGCTGGCGCCCTATCGCACATCCGGTCCGGTCGCGGCCGGGGAAACGCTGCTGGAGCCGGAGGCGCCGGCCTCCGAGGTGCTCTTCCCGATCGGGACAACCGTGCTCTCCCTTCTTGCCCTGATGCCGGACCGCAAGCCGGTCGAGACGCTGATGGTCGGGGCCGAAGGCGCGACCGGCGCGCTGCTCTGGCCGCTCGATGGCCCATTCGGCTTCCGCGTGCAGGCCCTGACCGGGGGCCTACTGGTCCGCATTCCCGCGACCGCCTTCGCCACGGCCATGGACGCGTCCGTCACCCTGCGTCGCACGGTCCTGCGCTATGCCGCCGCGCAGACCGCGCAGGCCCAGATCGGCGTCGCCTGCGCCGCGCTGCATTCCGTGGAAGCACGGGCGGCGCGGTGGATGCTGGACCTGCAGGCGCGCCTCGGCGAACGCGCCCTGCCGCTGACGCAGGAGGCGCTGGCGGACCTGCTTGGGGTGCGGCGCACGACCATCACCCGGGTGGTGGCAACGCTGGAGGCGCGGGGCGTCGTCCGTCACCGGCGCGGCCGGATTATCGTCATGGACCGTGAGGGCTTGGCCGAAGCTGCCTGCGCCTGCCACGACCTCACGCGGGAGATGTTCGAGGCGCGGGCGCCGGGGCTTTTCCCCTCGTCGCCGTCGGACTGACAGGGGTGGTCAAGCAGCGGCGGGATGCCGGTCCCTTCCGGCATCCACGCTACCGCGGTCAGGGACCGAGGCGGGCGATCCCAGGGATCCGCCGCACCGGACGCCCCGCGGAGGACCAACTGGAACGGATGGCAAACCGGCGGCGTAAGTCCGCCTGAAAGAAACACGCGAAATCAAGAATCTGGTCCGAGTCGCGCGAACGAATCGATGACTCGCGAAATCGCCCGGTCGAGTCGCGATCGCTACCAGGGGCTGTAGCACGCCGCCCGATCAAGCCACCAGCGCGTTCCTCTTTCGATCCGGGCCTCGATCAGAAGTCGGACACGCGCCCCTTCCGCTCCCAGTCGCCGTAGCGTGTCGGCTCCGGGCCTGTCGGACCTCCGACCTCCCGAACCTGCGCCGCTGCGCGGAGCGGGGGATCGCTGGGCGGGTCCCCTGCTGGAATCGGCGTCGGGTCTGGTTCCTTGATCGGGGGGGGCGGCACCTCGGGCAACGGTTGCGGCGGCACTTCGGGCGGCACCGGCACGGGCGGGTCGGGTGGCGTCTGCGGCACCCCTCCCGCGTGGATGCCGGGACCGGTCCGTTTCGGGTCGGGGCGCGGCGCCCCTTGTCCTGCTTCGCTCATGTCCCCCATCTGGGGTCTTGCTGGCGCTTGCGCACCCGCCGGCACGGGCTGGGATCGACAGAGGGACATCACCATGAGCGGATATGCCCGCACCGCGCTGCTGCTTGCGGCCATGACGGCGCTTTTCCTCGCCATCGGCTACGCCCTGGGCGGCGAGCAGGGTATGGTCCTCGCCTTCCTCTTTGCCTGCGGCACCAATGCCTGGGCCTGGTGGAACAGCGACCGCGTCGTGCTGAGGATGCACAATGCGGAGCCGATCAGCCCGGACAGCGCGCCGCGCCTGTACCAGATGGTTCAGGCCCTCTCGGCCCGGGCCGGCATCCCGATGCCGGCGCTCTACGTGATCCACGAGAACCAGCCGAACGCCTTCGCCACCGGCCGCAGCCCGGAACGCGGCGCCGTGGCCGTCAACACAGGCCTGCTCGACCTGATGAGCGAGGAAGAGGTTGCCGGGGTCATCGCCCATGAGCTGGCCCATATCCGGCACCGCGACACCCTGATCATGACGGTGACGGCGACGCTGGCGGGTGCCATCGGCATGCTCGCGCAGTTCGGCTTCCTGTTCCGCAGCCGGGACGGGCGAGGCAACCCGCTGGCGGCAATCGTGATGATGATTGTAGGGCCGATCGCGGCGATGGTCGTGCAGATGGCGATCAGCCGGTCCCGCGAATACGAGGCCGACCGCGGCGGCGCCGAGATCTGTGGCGACCCGCGCTGGCTCGCCTCCGGCCTCGCGCGCCTCGAGGAGTACAAGCAGGGGCGGGTGATGCAGAGCGCGGAGGCACACCCGGCCAGCGCGCACATGTTCATCATCAACCCGCTGTCGGGGCTGCGCCTCGACAGCCTGTTCTCGACACACCCACCAACCGAGGAACGGATCCGGCGGTTGCTGGCGCTGGCGGGGCCGGGCGCGGGGCCTTGGGTCGAGGCCGCACCGGCGCCGCGACCGGCCGTGCCACAAACGGGGCCGTGGGGCGGCGGGGGGCGGCGCAACCCCTGGGCCTGAGCGTGGCTGCGGGGGCCGGAACCCGTGGCAGCGGGTAACCGAGCCAGCCCGGGTCGCGCTTGCCGGGCCGCCCGGCCTGGCCCACCTTGTGGCACCTCCGGAGGACGCCCCGCCCGCCATGTCCCTGACGCTGCTGTTCGAGGGCGCCTTCGACGCCCATGCCGAGGCCATGCGGAGCGATGCGGGGCTGTGGCTCTTCGTGCATGTGCCGAAGACCGCTGGCTCCTCGTTGGGTGGCGAACTGGCGCGGATCGCTCCCCCCTACCACAACATCCATATCGACCATACGCAGCGCGACCGCCCGGGCCCGGCGCGCTTCGATGCCGCCGTCGACGCCTTCCTGGAGACGGCGCGCACGGCGGCGCGGCCTTTCCGCAGCGCCTCCGGCCATATCCTCTATCGGCACATGGAGGCGATCCGCGCCGCGCTGCCCGGGGTGCGGCCGGTGACGATGCTGCGCCATCCGCTGGCCCGCATCGTCTCCGACTATCGCTACCAACGCAGCCCGATACATCCGCTGCATGCGGAGGTGATCAGCAAGGCGCCCGATTTCCGGGCCTTCCTCGACCTGCCGGGACCGCAGAACCGGATGGCGAAGCACCTGGTGCCGATGCCGATGATCCGGCGCGGGCAAACCGCGGCAGCCGTCGCCCATGTGATGGACCGCTTCGCCTTCGTCGGCCTGCAGGAGCGCTACGACCTCTCCTTCCGGCTGCTTACCGCCCTCATCGCCGGTGCTCCGGTCGCGCCGACAGAGCGGCGGCGCGTCAACGAGGAGGGCGAGGCTGTGGAGGTAACCCCGGAGCTGGAAGCGCTGGCGCGGGAGCGGAACGCGGTGGACTGGGCGATCTACGACGCGGTCGCAACCCGCTTCGGCGCGATCGCGGAGCGGGCGGAGGCTTGGCTCGCGGCCCATCCAGGCGCCCTGGCCGCGACCGGGTAGCGCCCAGGGCGTTGGAGTCGCAACCGGACCCTGCCTCGGGCGGTCAGGCGGCGATCGACATCCGGTCGAGATGGTCCAGCAGCGGGTCGCGGATCCCGCGCCATTTCTCGAGCAGCGCATTGTACACGGCGAGATCGAGCGCGTTCCGCGCCTCGACCTCGGCAATCACGGCGGGGTCGTTGGCCAGGTCGTCGCCGCCCTCGTTGACGCGGATCTGCATGCTTGGGTACCGGCGCTCCCCGAGCAGGGCGAAGAGCAGGCGGAAGGAGAGGGGATACATCTCCTGCAGGCCGACGAAATGATACCCGCGCACCACGTGGTCGATGCAGGCCGCCGCGTCGCCGGTGGCGAGGATCGGCTCCGGCACGAGGTAGCGGGTCGCCTTGTTCTGCTCCCCGGGCTGCGCGAGGTAGCTGGCGAAGGTCGGAAAGTTGCGTCGGAACTGCTCGTTCCCCGGATGCATGGACGAGCACTGGTACCGGTAGTCCGAGACCACGCGGCGCACGGGCTGGCGCAGCATGGTGACCTTGCGGACCGGCGTCTGGGCCATGCGCTCGATCCGCTCGACATGCCGAGGGAAGATATGACCGGAGACGAAGCGGTGCGGCACCGTCGCGTTGCGAGCAACGAAGCGGTCGACCGCCGAATCGAGGTTGTGCATGAAGGACTTGGTGGGATCGTTGTAGTCGACGAAGATGTTGGCTTCCGGCAGCAGGACCTGCGCGAGTTCCGCCCGTAGCGAACTGCCGGCTGTCTTCGGCACATGCACGAAGACCATCAGCGCGGAACTGCTGCCCGCCACCGCGATGTATTCGGCAAACCGTTGTGCGAACAGGAGTTCCAGCATGTCCTCACCTACCGGCCTCGAGCCAGCACTCACGAGCTAGGTATCGGACATGGCAAGTTTGTGGCAATCGTGGTTTATCAATTGACCCCGGCCGATCACGTTTTTTTTTGTTGCAGCGCGCCGGCCGCGCGGCTCTCGCCGATCCCGCCTGCGGCAGATGTGGTCAAGCGCCGCCTCGGCAGGGTGCGAGCTTGCAAGGCGAGATGAAACGCGGAGTGGCGTCCCCGATTGGATTCGAACCAACGGCCCCGGGATTAGGAATCCCGTGCTCTATCCTGCTGAGCTACGGGGACGTGCCCTAAGGTCTAGCATGGCCCGCACACCCGTTGAAGCAGGCGCGGGTGGCGCACCCATCCTGGCCGGCAGGGCGGCCGGACGGTATCCTTGGGCGCGATGCCGCGCCCCGATCTCATCCTGCATATCGGCCAGTCGAAGACGGGCACCAGTTCCATCCAGCGCTGCCTGGGCGCGTCCCGCGACCTGCTGCGGGCGGATGGCGTGCTCTACCCGCTCTCCCCGGGCGCCGCGAACCATGCCCTCTTGCCGGCCTCGCTGGTGCCGATCTCGAGACTCGGCGACTTTCACCCGAATGTCTGGGAGGGGCTCGGGCCGGAAGCGCGGCTCGACCGCTTCCGCCGCGAATTCGCGGCCGAGATGGATGCGATCGGTCCCGATATCCGCCGCGTGATCGTGTCCGCCGAGCAGTGCTCGGGCTTGTTGACGGATGAGGCCGCCATCGCGCGGCTGCACGCGCTGCTGGCGCCACGCTTCGGCGCGATCACTGTCGTGATGTATCTGCGGCGCCAGGACGAGCATTTCGCCAGCGGCTACACCCAGGGGCTGCGCGTTGGCGTGGTCCGCCCGCCAGCCCTGCCGGAGGGCGGGCCGGAGCGGCACCCCGCCTACGACTACGCCACACTGCTCGACCGCTGGGCCCGGGTCTTTGGAGAGGCTGCCATCCGGCCGCGGATCTTCGAGCGCGCGGCGATGCTGAACGGCGATGCCGTGGACGATTTCCTGGCCGTCTGCGGCCTTCGGCTGACGGTGCCGCCCGACCATCCGGCAAGGCAGAGCAACCTCTCCGTCACGCCGGAAGCACTTGCGCTGATGCTGGCGATGGGCCGACGCCTGGAGGTCTCGAATCCGGCGCTCGTCTCCGGCGGGTCACCCCTGTGGCGGCGTTTCGTCCAGGCCGTCTCCGAGGCCCTGCCCGGCCGCGGCTGGCGCCCCTCGCCAGAGGAGGCAATCGGCTTCCTCGAGCGCTTTCATGGCAGCAACGAGGCAACGCGCCGGCGCTGGTTCCCCGAGCGTGAGACGCTCTTCGCCGCGCCGCAGCCCGGTGGTGCCGCCACCGCGCCGGACCTGTCGGCCGAGGCGGCGCTCAGCGCCGCCTGCGACCTGATCCTGCGGGAAATCGCCCAGTCGCAGACGCGCGAGGCCGCCCACGCAGTCCAGCTTGGCCGGCTGCACGAGAAGCGCGGTGATGCGACCGCTGCGCGGCGCAGCTTCGCCGCAGCCCTGCGCGCGATACCGGACCTGGTCGACGCGCATTTCGCCCTGGCGCGCCTCGACCTCGCGGCGGGGGACCGCACGGCGGCAGCGGCACGGCTCGAAGCGATCCGTCGCAAGGACCCGACGGACGACAGGGGCCAACGGCTCGAGCGGCTGCTGCGCCAGGCCGCGAAGGTCGCGACGGCGTAGCGCCTCACCGCCCCTTCGGCCGCTCGAGCCCCAGGTGATCGCGCAGCATCCGCCCGCTGTACTCCTTTCGGTACAGTCCGCGCCGCTGCAGTTCCGGCACCACCAGATCCACGAAGTCGTCGAAAGCCCCGGGAAAGTAAGGCGGCAGGATGTTGAAGCCGTCGCAGGCCCGGCTCTCGAACCATTCCTGCAGCGTGTCCGCGATGGTGGTCGGGCTCCCGGCGATCACCCAGTGCCCGCGCGCCGCGCCGGTGAGGTTGTAGAGGTCGCGCAAGGTCATCCCTTCGCGCTTCGCCTTGGCCAGCATGGCGCGGGCGAAGCCATGCGAAGAATCGGGCAGCGGCAGGTCCGGCACCGGCGCGTCGAGCTCGTATTTCGACATGTCCTGGCCCATGCGGCCGGAGAGCATGACCATCGCGTTCCGCTCGTCGACATAGGACTGGAGCCGGTTCAGCAGCGCCCGCGCCTCGGCATCCGTCTTCCCGATCACCGGCATCACGCCCGGCAGCACCGACAGCGTGTCCGGGTCGCGCCCGAAGCCCGGCATCAGGCCCTTCAGCGCGGCGTAGCCGGCCTGTGCCTCCGCCATGTCCTGGACGACGGAGAAGACGACATCGGCGGTGCGCGCCGCCAGGCGCAGCCCGGGACCGGAGGAGCCGGCCTGCAGGATGACGGGATGGCCCTGCGGACTGCGGCTGGTCGGCAGCGGGCCCTTCACCTTGAAGAACCGCCCCTCGTGGTTCAGCGGGTGGATCTTCCCTGGGTCGATGTACACGCCGGTCCGATCGTCGGCGATGATCGCCCCGTCCTCCCAGCAGTCCCAGAGGCCGCGGACGACGTCGACATATTCCTCCGCCACCTCGTAGCGGGCGTCGTGCTCGGGATGGATGCGGCCGAAATTCTCGGCCGCCTTGGCGCCGGAACTGGTCACGGCGTTCCAGGCAGCACGGCCGCCGCTGAGATGGTCGAGCGAGGCGAATTGCCGCGCCAGGTTGTAGGGCTCGGCATAGGTGGTGGAGCCCGTGGCGCCGAGGCCGAGATGCGTCGTCGTCGCAGCCAGCGCCGCCAGCATGGTCAACGGCTCGAACCGCGCGGCGAAGGACGGATGCGCGCCCGGGTCCATCGCCAGGTTGTCGCCGAGGAAGAGCAGGTCGAATTTCCCGCGCTCCGCGATGCGGGCGATGTGCTGGATGACGGACAGATCCTCGAAGCTGCGATAGGCGCCGGGGTGGCGCCAGCCGGCGATGTGGTTGCCGGTTCCGAGGACGAAGACGCCGAGATGCATCTGGCGGGCGGGCATGGGCGGGCGGACCTTGCGGCGACGGAATGTACGTCACGCAGCATGCCGCCATCAGCCGCGGAGGGCGAGGCCCCCCAGCAGCAGCGCAAGCTGCACCGCGGCGGCGATTGCCTGCACGCGCAGCAGCCGCCGCGCCCCTGCCACCCGTGGCGCCATCGGCCGGCCGGCCTTCGCCTCCGGGATCAGGCCGAGGCGCAGCAGCGCGCGGT
>JAIYAI010000480.1 GCA_027489135.1 Acetobacteraceae bacterium | reverse complement strand
TAGTCCGCGATGTTCCGCAGATAGGCCGGCGGCAGGATGCCGCGATTGGCGAAGCGGTCGAAGACGATCAGGTCGAACTCGCGCAGCTTCACCTGGAACAGCTCGCGCACCGGGAAGGCGATCAGCGCAAGCTCGTTGAGCGGCGTGAGGTCGTCCTTCTCCGGCGGGCGGAGGATGGTGAAGTGCACCAGGTCGACGCCGGGATCGGCCTTCAGCAGGCGGCGCCAGGTGCGCTCGCCCGCATGCGGCTCGCCGGAGACGAGCAGCACGCGGAGCCGATCCCGCACGCCGTTGATGCTGACGACGGCGCGGTTGTTGATCTCGGAGACCTCGCCGGGGCGCGTCTCGACCGACAGTTCAACCACGCTCGGCCCACCGCGCTCGATCGGGACGGTGATGCGGTGCTCGCGCCCGACCGGCACGCTTTCGACGCGCGGCGCCGAACCATCGCGGCGGCTCGAGCGACGGGCGGCGCCGGTCGGGTTGGCGACACCGAGATCCTCGATGGCGACGCGCAACTCCACGCTGCGGCCGACGATGCCGAAGCCCGGCGCCTCGATCACGCGGAGGCGGCGGTCCGTCTCCCCGGGGCGGCCGGGCAGCAGGGCGTGGAAGGGCGCTTCCAGCGTCGTGTGCGCGGGGACGTCATGCACCTGCCCGTCGGTCAGCGCGATGACGCCGGAGAGGCGGGCGCGGGGGATCTCCGCCAGCGCCCGCTCCATCGCGGAGAAAAGCCGCGTGCCCTGGTTGCCGCCCTCCGGCACCTCGACGGTGCGGAGTTCGAGATCGGGCATGCGGCCCATCCGCGCCTCGAGCGCAGTGCGCGCCGCCTCGATCTGCGCGGCGCGCGTGCCGACGCGTGTCGAATCGCTGCGGTCGACGACCAGCAGCGCGATGTCGGGCCGCGTCTCGCGCGTTTCCTCGACGAGGCGTGGATTCGCCAGCGCCAGGAGCAGCAGCGCAAAGCCCGCGGCCCGCAGCAGCACGCCCCGCGCGGGGGCCAGGCGCAGCCCGCCTTCGGGGTTCGGACGGATCACCGCGACCAGCATCGCCAGCAGCGCGGCGACGCCCAGCGCCGCCATCAGCCAGAGCGGCAGGACGGGCGCGAAGTCGATCCCGGCGACGACCTGATTCATCCGCACGCCTTCGGCATGACGTTCACCGCTCAGTTCCCCAGCCGCTCGAGGATGGCCGGCACATGCACCTGGTCGCCCTTGTAGTTGCCGGTCAGCGCGTACATCACGAGGTTCACGCCGAAGCGATAGGCCAGCACGCGCTGCCGTGCCCCGCCGGGGATGGTGGCGTAGGGGTTGTTGCCGCGCCCATCCACGGCCTAGGCGCTGGCCCAGTCATGCCCGCCGATAATCACCGGGCTGACGCTGTCGTTCGCGCGGTCCTGGTCGCGCGCCACCCAGACCTGGCCGCCGGAAAACCGCCCCGGCAGGTCGGGCAGCAGGTAGAAGGCGCGGCGAAGCACGTGGTCCTCGGCCACCGGCGCCAAGGGCGGGATGGCGAGGTCGCGGGTGATGCGCCGCAGCGCCGCCTTGGCGCCGGGGGAGTAGCCGTCGCCCGTGCCCTCGTCCCGCGTGTCGAACAGGATGATCCCACCGTTGCGCATGAAGGCGTTCAGCGCAGCGACCGCCTGCGCATCGGGCTGCGGCGCGTCCGGCAGCACCACCCAGTAGAGCAGCGGGAAGACCGAGAGGTCGTCGATGCCGGGGGTCACGCCCACCGGATCGGCCAGCGCCGCCGCGGTGCGTCGGTTCATGAAGTCCGACAGGCCGACGAGGCCCATGCGCACCGTCTCGTTCACCGCCGCGTCGCCGGTGGTGACGTAGGCAAGCCTTGTCGCCTGGGCGAAGCCAGGCTCCTCGGCGCGGGTCTGCGCCAGCGCCGGCGTCGCCATCAGCACCAGCAGACCGACAACGGCCGCACGCCGCGCCATCGCCGGCCGCGCAATCGCACCGCGCAGCCAGAGCGCGATCAGCAGGTCCGCCACCAGCAGCCCCATCGCCGCGGCCAGCAGCCAGGGCCCGAGGTCGCGCTCCGCCGGCACGCCGGCCAGCGCGACGACGCTCGCCCCCGCTGGCGGCGGCGGCGCAGCACGCGGCGCGGCCACGGCACCGCCGAGATTGAGCGCACGCCGATACGCAGCCTGGCCCGGATCCGTCCCCGCATCGCGCCCCGCCGTGCCGTACCAGCCCGGCGGATGCCGCGGCGACGGCACGGTCTGGTCGATCCGGTCCGCCGCCAGCGCGGCCGCAGCGGGTGACGCGGCGCCGAGGCGCCCGAAGCCGTCGAGCGTCTCCAGCGGCGCCAGCGGCGCCTCGCCCTCCGCGCCCTGCACGCCCGCCGAGAGGGCAAGGATCCGCCGCAGCATCTGCACGAAGAGGCCCGAGAGCGGCAGGTCCGACCACTCCGCATTGGCGGTGATGTGGAACAGCACGATCCGGCCCTTGCCCAGCGGCGCCTCGGTCACGAGCGGCGTGCCGTCCGCGAGGCGCGCCCAGGTGCGGTCCGAGAGGCGCGGCGAGGGCTCGGCCAGCACCTGGCGGGAGATGGTGACCTCCGCCGGCACGGGCAGGCCGGCGAAAGGCGAGGTGTCGGGGAAGGACGCCAGCCGCTGCGGCTGCTCCCAGGACAGCGCGCCGCCCAGTTGCCGTTCGGCGCGCAACTGCACCGGCAGCAGCGGATCGGGCGATTCCGCGAGCCGCGGCCCGGCGAAGCGCAGCAGCGTGCCGCCCTGCTCCACCCAGCGGCGCAGCGCCTCGCGCTCCGGCCCCTCGGGCACGGTGCGGTCGGCCAGCGCCAGCACGGCGATCGGGCGGGACAGCAGCGCATCCAGCCGCCCGCGGCGGATCTCCGCATAGGGATCGAGCGCGCGGGCGATGTAGAAGAGGTCGCCGATCAGCGGCGTATCGGCGCTTTCCTCGGCCGCCGGCAACAGGCCAACGGGGCGGCGCCGGTAGCGCTCATCCAGCAGCACCACGGCGCCGGCGCTGGCCGCGCCCTCGATCTCGAGGCGCACGACCTGGTTGCGGAGTTCGACGGGGAGTTCGAGCGTCCCCTCGCCGCGCCCGGCGCCCGCGGGGATGGCGATGGCGGCGCGCGCCAAGGTGCGGCCATCGGCGGTACGGGCCAGCACCCCGGCCTCGGCCGCCACGGGCAGCGCCGTCTGCAGCACGGTCACACCCAAGCGATCGGCCTCCGCGGTCGGCGGCGGCAGGAGCCGCACCGGCTGCCCCGCGGCCAGCCCGATGCTCAGCGGCCCGGCCTGGGCCAGCGCGGCCGCCAGCGGCGCGGCGGTGCCGGCCGATTCGGGCGCCGCATGCTCCAGCCCGTCGGAGAGCAGGAAGCTCCCGATGCCACCCGGCGTCGCGGCGCGCCAGGCCTGGAAGGCGGCGAGCGCGGCGGCATGGTCCGGCGCCCAGGGCTTCGGCCGCAGCGCGGCCAGGCGCGCACGCAGGTCCTCGACCGGCATCGGCCCGATCACGCGCGGCGGTTCGTTGGTCTCGGACGGCGCGGTGGCCAGCAGGGCGGCGCGGCGCCCCTCGCGCCCCGCCCTTTCCAGCGCGGCGGTGGCGGCGGCCATGCGCACGGGCCAGTCGGCGGCGGCGGCCCAACCATCGTCGATGGCGAGCAACAGGGTGCCCTCGCCGGCCGCGCCGGTGCCCCCCGGCCCCAGGATCGGCCGCGCGAGGCCGACGATGACCAGGGCCGCGGCGACCAGGCGCAGCAGGAGCAGCCACCAGGGCGTCCGCGCCGGCGTCTCCTCGGGCGGCAGCAGGTCGCGCAGCAGGCGCAGCGCCGGGAAGGCGACGCGCTTCGGCGCCGGCGGCGTGACCCGCAGCAGCCACCACAGCACCGGCAGCGCCGGCAGGGCCAGCAGCAGCCAGGGCGCGGCGAAGGCGATGGGGCCCAGGGTCAGCATGGGGCGGTCAGCATCTTCCCGTCAGGGTAGCGGATCGGGCATGGCGCCTGCCACGCCGGTTGTGCGGCGTCCGGATCACTGCGGCCCCAACGCCTGCCACAGCGCCAGCAGCGCCGATTCGGGCGGCTGGTCGGTGCGATGGGTCAGCAGGGTCCAGCCATAGGCGCTCGCGATGCCGGCCAGCCCCTCCCGGTGGCGGGCAAGTCGGGCCTGGTATTCGCCCCGCACGGATTCGACGCGGGGCACCAGCACGCCCTCGGTCGCGCCCCATTCGAAGCGCACCCGTCCGCTGAAGGCGCGGTTGCCCTCCCCCAGCGTCGCCTCGTCCGGGTCCAGGACCTGCACGATGTGCCCCTGCAGCGGCCAGCCCGCGAGGGTGGCGACCGCGGCGTTGATCTCCTCCAGCGGCGCCAGGAAATCGCCGATCAGCACGATCCGCGCATGCCGCGGCAGGGAGGGGTCGGGCGCCGGCAGCGCGCCGGACTTGCCGATGGATGCGAGACCCCGCACCACGCCCGGCAGGGCGCCGCGCCCGGCATGGCTGCGCGACGGCCCCGTGCCGCCCATCAGCCGCACCCGCTCGCCCCCGCGCAGCAGCAGGGACGCCAGCGCCGCCAGCAGCAGGTCCGCGCGCTCGCGCTTCGTGGGCCGGTCGCGGCCGAAGACGTGCTCCATGGAGAGCGAGGCATCGGACCAGAGGGCGACGGTCTGCGCCGCCTCCCACTCCGTCTCGCGGATGAAGAGGCGATCGGATTTCGCCGATTGGCGCCAGTCGACGCGAGTCGGCTGGTCGCCGGGCAGGAAGGGGCGGAACTGCCAGAAGGCATCGCCGGTGCCGGCGCGGCGGCGCCCGTGCACCCCCTGCACCACGGTCGAGGCGACGCGGTCGGCGGCGACGACGAGCGGCGGCAGCCGCGCCGCGAGGGCCTCGGCGCGAAGCGCCGCGGCGGTGGTCACGCGAGGCGGCCCTTCAGCATCTCGATCACGTCGGTCAGCCGCACGCCCTCGGCACGGGCCGAGAAGTTCAGCGCCATGCGGTGCCGCAGCACGGGCTCGGCCAGCGCCACGACGTCCTCGACCGAGGGCGCGAGGCGGCCGTCCATCACGGCCCGCGCGCGGGTCGCCAGCATCAGCGCCTGCGCGGCACGCGGTCCGGGGCCCCAGGCGAGCTGGGTCTTCACCTGTTCGATCGAGGAGGTCTCCGGCCGCGCGCCGCGCACCAGCGACAGGATCGCCTCCAGCACGCTCTCGCCGACCGGGATGCGACGGATCAGCGCCTGCGCGGCCATCAGCTCGGCGCCGGTCATGGCCTGCACCGGCTTCGCCTCCCGCGCGCCGGTGGTCGCCAGCAGCATCGCGCGCTCGGCATCGGCGTCGGGGTAGTCGACCTGCACTTCCAGCAGAAAGCGGTCGAGCTGGGCCTCGGGCAGCGGGTAGGTGCCCTCCTGCTCGATCGGGTTCTGCGTGGCCAGCACATGGAAGGGCGCCGGCAGCGCATGCACCTCTCCGGCCACGGCGACGCGGTGTTCCTGCATCGCCTGCAGCAGCGCGGACTGGGTGCGCGGGCTGGCGCGGTTAATCTCGTCGGCCATCAGGAGCTGGCAGAAGACCGGGCCCGGGATGAAGCGGAACGCGCGGCGGGTAGCGCCGTCGCTGGTGGTCTCCTCCAACACCTCCGATCCGATGATGTCGGCCGGCATCAGGTCCGGCGTGAACTGCACGCGCTTGGCGTCGAGGCCGAGCACGGAGCCCAGCGTCTCCACCAGCTTCGTCTTGCCGAGGCCGGGGACGCCGACCAGCAGTGCATGGCCGCCCGACAGAAGGGTGATCAGCGTCTGGTCGACCACCGTCTGCTGGCCGAAGATCACCCGCCCGATCGCCTCCCGCACGCGGGAAAGGCGCTCGCCCAGCGCTTCCACCTCCGCCACCAGGGCAGCCGGATCGGCGCCGGGCCGGGAATCGGGGGAATCAGCCATCTGTCGTCACATCCCGGAAGTTACGATGCGCCGGCGGAGTCGCCCGCCCGTCACACCCAGCCTCAGACCTGCCTCTTCGTGGCGGGGCTACCCTTCAAGCCGGGGTATCCCCCTCCCTATATTGGGCCTTGTCTCGCGGCCGACGAGGCCCGCCGGGGGGCCATCTTGCCGCATGCGGCGGAAGGCCCCAGCCTATGGCGGCAGCGGCGAGAAAGCGAGGATCGGGGAGGCGAGGGTGCAGGAGCTGACGATTCCCCCATCTGGGCCGCCACGCGGGGCGGCGACGCCCGACGCACCGCCGCGCCGACAGCGCCACGATGCCGGCCATTTCGGCATCCGGATCGCCCGCGACGGGTCCTGGCACTACCAGGGCAGCCCGATCAACCGGAAGGAACTGGTCTGCCTCTTCGCCAGCGTCCTCAAGCGCGAGGATGACGGCAGCTACGTGCTGGAAACCCCGGCGGAACGCGGGAAGATCGACGTCGACGACGTACCCTTCGTCGTGGTCGAGATGGTCTGGCGGGATTGCGACTGCGGCGACGGCAAGCCGAAGCAGTGCCTGGCCTTCCGCACCAGCCTCGACCAGATCGTCACGGCGAATGCCGAGCACCCGATCACGGTGCGGCACGACCCCGAGACGCGGGAGCCGAAGCCCTACATCACCATCCGCCCGGGCCTGGAGGCCCGGATCAACCGCGCCGTCTTCTACGAACTTGTGGCGCTGGCCGAGCGCGAGATGATCGACGGGCGGGAGATGGTCGGCGTCTGGTCCGAGGGCGTCTTCTTCCCGATCGACGAGGCCTGCGCGCTGGACGCGGCGGCGGAGTGAGCCACCCCCAGGCGCTGCTGCCGCGCCAGCCGCCGGACCAGCGCTGGGTCGACTACGCCGCCGGGCTGACCGCCGGCGACATCGCCGGGCGGGTGACGGACCCAGACCGCATCGGCGCGCTCGGCGCCACCTTCGACACCGCCGCGCAGGGGCTGCGCGCGGATCAGATCCGTTCGGCCGCCGTGCTGGTGCCGATCGTGTTGCATCCCGGCGTACCGACCATCCTGCTGACGCTGCGGAGCGGGCATCTTTCGGCCCATGCCGGCCAGGTCGCCTTCCCCGGCGGCCGGATCGAGGCGGGCGAGACCGCGGAGGCCGCGGCCCTGCGCGAGGCGGCGGAGGAGGTCGGGCTCGACCCCCGCATTCCGGAGGTGCTCGGCCGCCTGCCGGACCATCTGACCGGCACCGGCTACCGCATGACCCCCTTGGTCGCCCTGCTGCGCCCGCCGCTGACCCTGGCGCATGACCCGAACGAGGTGGAGGAGCCCTTCGAGCTTCCCCTCTCCGTTGTGCTCGACCCCGAGAGCCCGCAGCGGCAGAGGGCGGAGCGCCTGGGGAAGATGCGCGAATACTGGGTCTGGCCGCATGAGCGGCACTTCATCTGGGGTGCGACGGCCGCCGTGCTGGTGAACCTGGCGAAGCTGCTCCGGCCCTGAGTCTCCCGCAGGGTCCGGCAACGCTCCCTTCATCCTTTCCGCGCAGGATGCGCCGAGGCCCACCAGACGGGCAGCGGAGAGGCGATCACGCGCCATGCACCCACCCTCCAGCCAGGACCGGCCCGGCATGCTGTCCAGCCTCTCGGGGGCGCTGGAGGGCCTGGGTCGCAAGCTCGCCAGCCAGCGCGACCGGTTGCGGGAGGCCGCGGCACTCGCCCCCCGCGCCGAGGAAGCCGCGCTGCGCGCCCGCCTGCTCGCCCTCGGCTGTGGGGAGGGGGATAGCGTCGCGGTCGGCACCCTCGCTGCGGAGATCGGGGAACTCGCCGCCCAGGCCGGCGCGCTCGCCCTGCAGGCGGAACGCGCCGCGGGCATCAGCGACGGCGCCATCGCGGCGCTGGTCCGGCATGCGGCGGCGCTGGCGGCCTTGGCGGGCGGCGCCCCGCGCGACGGCGAGACGGGGGGGCTGAAGGGCATCCTCGCACCGTTGGCTGCGACCCTCTCTCGCCTGCCGGCGCAGCAGAAAGCGCAGGGCGCGATCGGCGTCGGCCTCTCGCG
>JAIYAI010000805.1 GCA_027489135.1 Acetobacteraceae bacterium | reverse complement strand
TCATGGAAAGGGCCTCATCCAGCGTCTGGGCCTTGGCATCGACATAGCGGGTGCGCAGGCGGAAATCGATGCGGGTCTCATCCACCTCAACCGCCAGACAGCAAGCGCCCGCCATAACGGCGGCGAGGGGCTGCGCGCCACCCATGCCGCCCAGACCTCCGGTCAGGATCCACTTCCCGGTCAGGCTGCCGCCATAATGCTGGCGCCCGGCTTCGGCAAACGTCTCGTAGGTGCCCTGCACGATCCCCTGGCTGCCGATGTAGATCCAGGACCCCGCGGTCATCTGGCCGTACATCATCAGCCCCTTGCGATCGAGTTCGGCGAAGTGCTCCCAGGTCGCCCAGGCCGGCACCAGGTTGGAGTTGGCGATCAGCACGCGCGGCGCATCGGCGTGCGTCTCGAAGACGCCCACGGGCTTGCCGGACTGCACCAGCAGCGTCTGGTCCTCGCGCAGTCGGCGCAGGACGGAGACGATGGTCTCGTAGCTGCGCCAGTCGCGCGCGGCGCGGCCGATGCCGCCATAGACGACAAGTTCGCCGGGTTTCTCCGCCACCTCGTCGTCGAGGTTGTTCATCAGCATCCGCATCGCCGCCTCGGTGGTCCAATGGCGGCAGGTGAGGTCGAGTCCGCGAGGGCTGCGGATCGCCGGGGCATTCCGGAAGCGGGGATCGGGGGCGGTGCTCATGGGCTGAGCATATCGCCTCGGTCCGGCCGGTGTCGCCGGATTCGCTTGCGCCCCGCCATCAGGCTCTGCACCCTCGCCGCATGATCCGCCGTCGCTCCGTGCTCGCGCTGACTCTCGGCCTCCCCAGCCTTGCCCGGGCGCAGACCAGGCCGAGCCAGCCCATCCGACTCGTCGTGCCGTTCGGGGCCGGCGGCGCGACCGACATCTTCGCGCGTACGGTAGCGGAGCGGATATCCGTAACTCTTGGGCGGCGCGCCTTCGTCGAGAACCGGCCAGGGGCCGGGGCGACCCTGGGGGCGCAGCAGGTCGCGCGCGCCGCGCCCGACGGGCAGACGCTGCTGGTCATCACCTCCTCCCACACCATCGGCGAGAGCCTGCTGCCCAACCGTGGCTACGTCCTGGCGCGGGACTTCGCGCCGGTCGTCGGCTTCAACACCACCGCGCTGGCGATCACCGCGACGCCGTCGCTGGATGTGCGCGACCTGGCGGGGCTGATCGCCCATGCCCGGGCCAATCCGGGCGTGCTGTCCTATGCGACGACGGGCATCGGCACGGTGAACCACCTGGCCGGCGAGCTGATCCGCCTGCGCGCCGGTATCGACTGGGTGCACGTGCCCTATCGCGCCGGGGCGGAGGCGCGGGCGGACCTGCTGGCCGGGCGGGTGCCGGTGATGTTCGACCCCGTGGCGGGGGCGGCCGACCTGGCACGGGATGGCCGCGTGCGCGTGCTGGCGGTGACGGGGGCCGCGGCATCGCCCGCGCTGCCCGGCGTCCCGCCCGTGTCCGCGACGCTGCCCGGATACGATGTCGCCCTGCTGATCGGGATGGTGGCACCGGTCGGAACGCCCGATTCCGTGATCGACCGGCTCAACGCCGCGGTGCGTGAGGTGGTGCGCACGCCCGAGGTCGTGGCGCAATGGCGCAGCCAGGGCGCCGAGCCGATCGACGCTTCCGTGGCGGACTGGGGCGGGATGATCGCGACGGACACCGCGCGCTGGGCGCAGGTGGTGCGCGAGGCGGGCGTGAAACTGGAGGGATAGGCGCGCGATCCCGGCGTGTCGGGCCGGAGGGATAGGCGCCCGATTCCGGGGTCAGGCCGGAGGGATAGGTGGGCGATTCCAGGGTCAGGCCGGAGGGGTAGGCTGGCCGCGCCCGAGCCAGAGCCAGCAGCCCATGGCCCAGGCGGCGCCGAGGCACCACCCGGCCAGCACGTCCGTCGGCCAGTGGACGCCGAGCCAGACCCGGCTGACCCCGACCAGCAGCGTGATCCCGACCGCGGCCCCGATGACATAGGCCTGGGACCGCCGGCGCGCGCCCCGCGCCAGCATCGCGCCGATCGTCAGGTAGAGCACCGCGGAAAGCATGGCGTGGCTGGAGGGGAAGCTCTCCGTGCGCACCGCGACCAGATGCGGCACGAGATCCGGCCTGCTCCGGTCGAACAGCGTCTTCAGCGCCATGTTCAACAGCAGGCCGCCGGGGACCGAGACGGCCAGCAGCATGGCCGCGCGCCAGCGCCGTTCCAGCAGCAGCCAGCCCAGCACCAGCACCGTCACCAGGCCGAGCACCGGCAGGCCCCCGAGCGCGGTGACGTCGCGCAGCGCGAGGTCGAGCCAGCCTGGGCCGAGCGGCGCACCCTGCCGCCGCAGCGCCTGCAGCGCCGCGACGTCGAACCCGCGCGGATCGCCCCTGACCAGCGCCGCGATCGCCGCGAAGCCCAGCAGCCCGCCGGCCGCGACGCCAAGGGCGAGCAGCAGCGCCAGCGGCCGACGCGGGGCGGGACTGTCCGACATGCGCCATGCAACCCGCGGCCATCCCGGCGGTTGCAGCCGCGCATCATGATGACAGCGAACCCACAGACGCCGCGCGCGTTGCTCCTGCTCAACCCCAGCGCGCGCAACGGCGCCGGCATGGCGGAGGCCGCGGCGCAGGCCCTGCAGCGCACCGGCATCGAGACCGAGACGCTGGTGCCGGAGGGCGGTACCCCCTGCGCGGAGGCGATCCTGGGCCGGCTGCGCGGCCGCGAGGGTGCCTTCGACCGCATCGTCCTCGGCGGCGGCGACGGCACGCTGAACGCCGCCATCCCGGCCCTCCGGACCGCGGGGCTGCCCTTCGGCATCCTGCCGCTCGGCACGGCAAACGACCTTGCCCGCAGCCTCGGCATCCCGGCGGACCTGGAGGGCGCCGTCGCGATCATCGCCACGGCGGCGCCGCGGCCGCTCGATCTCGGCGAAGTGAATGGGCATTGCTACTTCAACGTCGCCTCGGTGGGGTTCAGCGCGGAACTTGCCGCGGAACTGACCGCTTCGGCCAAGCGCCGCTTCGGACGACTCGGCTACGCGGTGGCGGCGCTCGGGCTGCTGCGCCGTGCCAGGCCATTCACCGCGACCCTGACGCATGACGGGAAGACCCGGCGCATCCGCACCATCCAGGTCTCCGTCGGCAACGGGCGGCACTATGGCGGCGGCATGACGGTGGCCGAGGATGCGCGGCCCGATGACGGGCAGCTCGACGTCTACAGCCTGGAGGTTGCGGAGTGGTGGCGGCTGCTGGCGCTGCTGCCCTGGCTTCGCCGCGGCACCCAGGGCCGCTGGCAGGAAGTGCGCGCCTTCCGCACCCCTGGGCCGGTCGCGCTGCATACGCGCCGTCGCCGCCCCGTGAACACGGATGGCGAACTCACGGCCGAGACGCCGGCAGTCTTCCGGCTGCATCCGGCCGCGCTGCGGGTCTTTGCGCCGCCAGCATAGCGCCCCATCATGCCGGGATGCCGGAATTCCTCGCCGCCGCTGCCCTGCTGCCGGATGGTTGGGCCGATGACGTCCTGATCACCGCTGATGCCGCCGGCACCATCACCGCCGTCGCGCCCGGCACCGTCCGTGCGCCCGCCGCGGATCGTCTCCGCGGCGCCGTCATCGCCGGCGTGCCGAACCTGCACAGCCACGCCTTCCAGCGGGCCATGGCCGGCGGCGCGGAACGCCGCAGCCCCGCCGGACGCGACAGCTTCTGGACCTGGCGGGAGACGATGTACCGCTTCGTCGGCCTGCTCGGACCCGAGGACGCCGAGGCGATTGCCGCCATGCTCTATGTCGAGCTTCTGGAGCAGGGCTTCACCAGCGTCGCCGAGTTCCACTATCTGCACCACCAGCCCGACGGCACGCCCTATGGCGAGCCGGCGGAGATGGCGCTGCGGCATCTCGCGGCGGCGCGCGCGACCGGCATCGGCATCACCCTGCTGCCCAGCCTCTATCGGCATGGCGGCATCTTCGGGAAGCCGGCGGCGCCGGGGCAGCGGCGCTTCCTCAACGACCTCGACGGCTTCGCCGCGATCATCGGCGGCTGCCGCGCCGCGGTGGCGGGCGACCCGCAGGCCGCAATCGGCGTCGCGCCGCATTCGCTGCGGGCGGTGACGCCGGCGATGCTGCAGGCCGTCGCCGCGATGGACGGGCCGATCCACATCCATGCCGCGGAGCAGATGCGCGAGGTCGAGGAATGCCTCGCCGCCGTGCATGCCCGGCCCGTCGAATGGCTGCTCGACAACGCGCCGGTTGATGCGCGCTGGTGCGTGATCCACGCGACGCATGTGACGCCGCCAGAGATCGAGGACCTCGCCGCCGCCGGCGCCGTGGTGGGTCTCTGCCCGAGCACCGAGGCTTCGCTCGGCGACGGGATCTTCCCGCTGCCCGCCTACCTTGCCGCCGGTGGACGCCTCGGTATCGGCACCGACAGCCATGTCGGCGTGTCACCGCGGGAGGAGCTGCGGCAGATGGAGACGAGCCAGCGCCTGGCGCTGCAGGCGCGCTCCGTCGCCGCGACCGAGGCCGCGCCGCATCCGGGCCGGCTGCTGCTGGATGCCGCGCTGGCGGGGGGGGCCCAGGCATCGGGCCGGCCCATCGGCGCCATCGCGCCGGGGATGCGCTGCGACCTCGTGGACCTCGACCCCGAGACGCCCTCGCTGGTCGGGCGCCGCGGCGACGGGCTGCTGGATGCCTGGATCTTCGGCCCCGGGGCCGATGCGGTGCGCACCGTGGTCGTGGGCGGGCGGCGCGTGGTGGAGGCGGGGCGGCACCTTGCGCGGCTCGACGTCGCGGAGGCCTATGCGCGGACCATGCGCAAGCTTCTGGCATGAGATTTGGGTAGGCGCAGGCGTGAGCGCGAAGGGGATCGGGGGATGAGCGGGGAACTTCAGGGCAAGGTCGCCTACGTCACCGGCGGCAGCCGTGGCATCGGACGGGCCAGCGCGCTCGCCTTCGCCGGCGCCGGCGCCGACGTCGCGCTCTGCCACTTCAACGATGGCGACCAGGCGAAGACGGTGGTGGCGGAGATCGCGGCCATGGGCCGCCGCGCCTTCGAGATGCACGCCGACGTCGCCAACACGGCGGAGACCAAGGCCTTCGCCGATGCGGCGGAAGCCGCGCTCGGCCCCTGCGACATCCTGCTGAACAATGCCGGCATCAACATCCGCCAGCCCTTCGAGGAGCTGACCGAGGAGGTCTTCGACCGCGTCATGGACGTGCATGTGAAGGGCATGGTCTTCATGGCCCGGCACGTCTATCCGGGCATGGTCGCGCGCGGCGGCGGGCGGATCATCAACATCTCCTCCCAGCTCGCCATCAAGGGCGGCGCCAACATCGTCTCCTACGTCACGGCGAAGGGCGCGATCTGGGGCTTCACCCGCGCGCTGGCCTTCGAGGCGACGAAGCACAACGTGCTGGTCAACGCGATCGCGCCGGGGCCGATCGAGACCGACCTCACCGCCTCCCGCGGGCCGGAATGGCGGAAGTGGATCGAGGGCACCTTGCTGACCGGGCGCCTCGGCAAGCCCGAGGACATCGCGCGGACGGCGCTGCTGCTCGCGGGGCCGGGCGGCGACTACTACGTGGGCGCGATGCTGTCGCCGAACGGCGGGGACATCCTCTACTGATGCCGGATGTCGTCTGCCGTCCGATGACGCGGGCGGAACTCGACATGGCCGTGGACTGGGCGGCGGCGGAAGGGTGGAACCCGGGCCTTTCCGACGCCGAGGCCTTCTTCGCCGCCGATCCGGCGGGCTTCTGGCTCGGTCTGTTGGATGGCGTGCCGATCGCCTGCATCTCGGTCGTGCGGCATTCCGACGTGTTCGGCTTCCTCGGCTTCTACATCTGCCGCCCCGAGCATCGCGGCGCCGGGCATGGCTGGGCGCTGTGGCAGGCCGCCATCGCGCATCTCGGCGACCGCGTCATCGGCCTCGATGGCGTGGTCGCGCAGCAGGACAACTACCGGAAGTCCGGCTTCGTCCTGAAGCAGCGCAACATCCGCTACGCCGCCGCCGCGCCGGTGGCGCCCACGCCCGTGCCGGGCGTCGTGATCCGCCCCGCCACCTTTGACCTCGTCGCCGCCTACGACCGCGCCTGCGTCGAGGCGCCGCGCGAAGCCTTCCTGCGCCGCTGGCTCGCGCTGCCCGGCCATGTCGCGCTGGCGGCAGAGACGGCGGGGCGGCTGTCCGGCTACGCCGTCATCCGCCCCGCGCGCGAAGGGTTCAAGATCGGCCCGCTCTTCGCCGATGGTCCCGACGAAGCCCGGACGCTCTTCGCCGCGCTGCTCGGTGCCGTGCCGCAGGGCCCCGTCTTCCTCGACGTGCCGGAGCCGAACCGCGCCGCCGTCGCCATGGCGGAAGCCGCCGGCATGGCGCCCTCCTTCGAGACGGCGCGGATGTTCCGCGGCACGCCGCCCGCCGTCGCGGACGCGCGCATCTTCGGCATCACCAGCTTCGAACTCGGCTGATCCCGCTTGCCCCCGCGTCGCGGCGCGTGGTTCGATGCGGCGGTGCAGCAACGGAGGCGGGTGACATGCGACGCAGGGACTTCATCGCTTCGGGCGCCGCGCTGGCCTTACCTGGGATCGCCCATGCGCAGACGCGCTGGGTGATGGCCACGGCCTATCCCGACGGCAACTACCACACCCGCAACATCCGCCAGTTCCTGGCCGAGAGCGAGCAGGCGAGCGGCGGCAAGCTGGCGGTGCAGCTGCACAGCAATGCCTCCCTCCTGCCGATGCTGCAGATCAAGCGCGGCATCCAGACCGGCCAGGTGCAGATGGGCGAGATCCTCATGGCCGCCTATGGCAACGAGGATCCCTTCCTCGAGGTCGACTTCATCCCCTTCCTCGCCGACACCTGGGAGCGTGCGAAGGCGCTGCACCAGGTGACGGAGCCGATCCTGAAGGCGCGCTTCGAACGCCAGGGGCTGACGCTGCTCTATTGCGGCTTCTGGCCGAGCCAGGCCTTCTGGACCCGCAACCCGATCACGAAGGTGGAGGAGTTGCGCGGCACCCGCTTCCG
>JAIYAI010000426.1 GCA_027489135.1 Acetobacteraceae bacterium | reverse complement strand
TCGCTCTCCAGCAGGTTCTCCGGGATCGCGGCGCAGTTCAGCGCGACGAAGGGCTTGCCGGCCCGGGGCCCGAGGTCGTGCAGCGCGCGCGCCAGCGCCTCCTTGCCGGTGCCGCTCTCGCCCAGCAGCAGCACGGGGATCGAGACGGAGCCCAGCCGCTCCACCGTGCGGCAGACCTTCAGCATGCCCTCGTCCGCCGTGATGATGCCCTGGACGGAGGAGGCGCGCGGCGCCTCGGCGAGGCGGCGGTTCTCCTCCTCCAGCTCGCGCAGCCGGAGCGCGCGGTCGACCACGGTGCGCAGCACGCCGGGATCGACCGGCTTCTCGCAGAAGTCGTAGGCGCCGAGGGAGATGGCGCGCAGCGCGTTCTCCCTCTGGCCCTGCCCGCTGGCCACCACCACCGGCATCTCCGGCGCGACCTGGTGCAGCATCTCGAGCGTGGCGAAGCCCTCGGAAACCCCCTCCGGGTCCGGCGGCAGGCCGAGGTCGAGCAGCGCGACGGCCGGCTTCTCGCGCCGCGCGGCCTGCTCGGCGGCGCGGCGGTCGCCGGCGATGATCACGCGGCAGTTGGGAAAGGACCAGCGGTACTGGGCGCAGAGGCCCGGATCGTCCTCCACCACCAGCAGCTTCGGCTTGGCGCCGCGGGCTTCGCCCGGCGTGCTGCGCATCGGCTCAGTTTCGGCGCTCACCGTCCGCTCTCCTCTCGTGACCGCCAGAATCGTATCGTCACCGCCAGCCGGCGCCCCCCGGGGCCGACCTGTCCCGGTGGCGGCGCAGGGCCGCGCGGGTCCCCATGCGGCGGCGCGCCCATCCGGTTCAAGCCCCGCCTTCCTGCCGGCCGCCGGGACGCGTCGCGGCGCCGGCCGCCGACACCGCCGGCAGGATCAGCCGCATCGTGGTGCCGACGCCGAGTTCGCTCAACACCGTCACGTCGCCGCCGACCTCCCGCGCCAGCTCGCGTGCCTGCCAGGCGCCGATGCCGCTGCCATCGGCCTTCGACGTGGTGAGCGGGTCGAAGAGCTTGTCGCGGATGAATTCCGGGCTCATCCCGGTGCCGCGATCCATCACGTCGATGACGATCCGACCCTGGTCGGCCTTCAGGCGCACGCGGACCGTCTCGCCCGCCGCCGAGGCCTCGGCGGCGTTGTTGACCAGGTGCGTGACCGCGGTCTCGAAGCGCTCGGGGGCGATGGCCGCGCGGAGGCCGCCAGGCAGCGCGCCGGCACCCTCCGGTTCCTCGATCCGGACCCGGTGCGCCTGCCGCGCCGCGATGCCGCGCAGCGCCGCCAGCGGGTCGGTGGCCTGCGCTGCCGCGGCGACCACCGACGGGGTCCGCGGTTCCTCGCCGGGCTGGCCGAGGCGGGCGATCAGCGCCTTGATCCGCGAGGCCGAGGCACGCACGGTGACCAGCATGTCCTGCTGGAACTCGGGATCCTCGATGTTGTCCTCGGCGTTGGCGAGCAGCATCTCGAGCTGGCTCGACACCGTCTTCACGTCGTGCGCGACGAAGGCGAAGCGCTTGGCATAGTCCTGCACCCGGCGCCCCTCCGCCAGGCGCTCCGCCGCCCGGCGCTCGGCCAGGAACATCGCCACGGCGCGGCCGAGGGTGCGCAGCAGTTCGTCGGCCTCCCGGTCCAGCGTGAAGGGGGCGCGCGGGGCGGCCAGCAGCACCACGCCGGCGGCGCCCTCGCCGTGATGGACCAGCGGCACGGCGAGCCAGAGCGGCCCCGCGACCTCGGCGAGGGGCGCCGGTGTCGCCTCCGCGCCGATGCTGGCGATCTGCCCTTCCCTGGCGAGCCAGGGCAGGGCCGCCTCGACCGCCGGCTCGGGCAGCGGGGGCAGGTTCCAGGAGGCGGCCCAGCGCAGCCGCGCCGTCGCCGCGGGACCGTCCAGCAGGTCGTCGCGCAGCAGCAGGATGCCGGCCGGGCTGTCCGCGGCGTCTGCGATGGCACGGATGGCGCGGAGATGCGGATCGGGCAGGCCCTCGCTCGGGGCGGAGAGCGTGGCGATGCAGCGCAGCCATTCCCGGCGGTAGTCATAGCGCGCGGTGAAGAACTGCTCGACGACGAGGTTGCGCAGGCGCGAGCGGGCGCTGCCGGAGGCGGCGACCACCGCCGTCGCCATCAGGGCGCCGGCAAGCATGCTGACCTGGGCGGTGCTGCCCCAGCCGATGTCGAGGTGGCGGAGCGCCTCCCCCGCCGCGCCGACGCCGAGCAGGAAGGTGCCGGAGAGGATGAGGGTGGCGCCGTGGAACATGACCCGGCGCGGCACCATCGCGCCGCGCCGGGTGCGCCGGTCGCGCACCGCCGCGATGGCGAGCAGCGGCATGGCGAGGCCGAGCAGCACCGCGCGGGCATCCAGCAGGGCGCTGGAATAATCCTGGCTGAGCGCGGCATGGGCGAAGATCAGCAGGTCGAAGCCGGCCAGCCCGGCCAGCGCGATGCAGGGCAGGTTGACGTGCCAGAGCGCCTCGCGGTCGGCGTTGCGGATCAGGTTCTCCGCCATGACGACGACGAGCAGGTCGAGGCTGATGCGGGCCAGCAGGGTCGCCGGCCCGAGACCGGGCAGGCCGAGCACGGGGTTGCCGGGGATCACCGCGGCGAGGGCAACCAGCACCAGGACGGCGCCGGCCACCGCGAAGCGGCGCACCAGGCTGCGCGCCGTCGCGCCGGCGAGCCAGCGGTACAGCAGGATGAGGCTGGCGAGCCAGGCCGCGTTGCGCAGCACCTCGAGCACCAGGACGAGGCCCGGCATCCCCGCGATGGGATCGAACGCCACCGCCAGGGCCCAGGCGGCGGCCATCAGCGCCGAGAGGCCGAGGGCGATCCCGGTCGCGCCACGGCCGACGAAGAGCGCCACTGTCCCGGAAAGGGCACAGAGTGCCGCGGCGCCGGCGTGCAGCATCGGCGAGGCGTCAGGCGTCATGAGCGGCGGGCGCCGTGCTGCGTCCGGCCGGCGGGGCGATGGCGGACGGCGTGACCGGGCCGCGGCCCGGGGACCGGCTGCTGTTGCATGCGTGGCGCTCCGGCACTGGCCGCCGGGTTCGGGGATGCCGCCGTCAGGGTCCCGTCGCCGGGCGGCTCAGCGCGAGCCTTCCTGGAACAGCACCACCCGCACCGTGGCGACCAGGATCAGCAGATCGAGGAAGAGGCTGCGGCGCTTCACATAATAGAGGTCGTAGGCCAGCTTCATCCGCGCATCCTCGACCGAGGCGCCGTAGGGGTAGTTCACCTGGGCCCAGCCGGTGATGCCGGGCTTGACCACGGCGCGGTCGTCGTAGTGCGGGATCTGGCGGCGCAGGTCCTCGACGAAACCCGGCCGCTCGGGGCGCGGCCCGACGAAGGCCATGTCGCCCATCAGCACGTTGAAGACCTGGGGGATCTCGTCGATCCGCGCGCGGCGGATGATACGGCCGACGCGGGTGACCCGGGGATCGTGGCGGCTGGCCCAGACCGGGCGACCGCCGATCTCGGCATCGGTGCGCATGCTGCGGAACTTGACGAGCATGAAGGTGCGGCCGTCGCGGCCGACGCGCTCCTGCCGGTAGAAGACCGGGCCCCGGCTGTCGAGCTTGATGGCAAGGGCGGTGATCAGCATCAGCGGCAGCGTGAGCAGCACCAGGCCGATGCCGGCCGTCAGGTCCAGCAGGCGGTGCAGCGCCGCCTCGACGCGGCCGGCCTGCACGGCCCGCGCCGTGCCCAGCCAGCCGGCCGGGAGGGCATCGATGTCGACCCGCGCCAGGCGCTGTTCGCGGAACGCGCCCTCCGAGATCACCTCCACGCCGGCCTCGGCGCAGCGCGCCCGCAGGTCGGGGGGGATGGCGCCGGGGTCCTCGGCGACCACGGTGCGCACGCCCTGGGCACGCAGCCGCGTCGGTTCGAGGACGCCGGACATCCCGGGCCCGGGATCGACCGCGGCGACCACCTGGAAAACCGCATCGCCCTCGGCCGGCTCGAAGCGGCGGGCGACCTGTGCCGGCAGGAGGCTGCCGGCCCCCGCCGCGACGGCGACGATCCGGTGCCGCAGCAGGCCCGACCTGGTGGCGGCGATGAAGGCCAACCGCGTGCCGAGGATGATGGTGGCGAAGCCGAGCAGGACCTGCAGCCGGTGGGTGTCGAGGGAATCCGGGCCGATCGCCCGCAGCACGGGCCAGGCCAGCAGAAGCAGGGTGCCGGCGACCGCGGTTCGCAGCACGAGCCGCTGCATGCGGGCCCACACCTCGGGCTGGTAGAGGCCGCTGGCGCCCGAGATGAAGGCGCAGGACAGGGTCAGCAGTGCCGCGAAGCTGAGAATCTTTTCGCCACTGACAGCCGGTCCCCAGATGAGCAGGAGGAGCGTAATTGCACAAAAATACGTGATTGCCTCGATGGCGCAGAGAAAGACCAGTTCCCAGCGCACGCTGTGGCCGAATAGAGTTGTCATCGGCTCATTCTCCTGCGCGCCCTCTCGCCGGCACGGCCCTTAACCCATTCGGGTGACGACTTCGGGACCGGCTTGGCACTGAGTGGCATGGACCTGGACCGCCGTGGGGCAGATGGATCGTTCGGCAAAGGTCTATCAAGCTTTTCGGCTTCGTGCAACTTTTTATGCATTAAAACACGATGATTCGCAAATTTGCGTGTGCATCGCAGACTTGAGACGTTTCTGTTATACAGCGATGCCGCCTGGTCCGGCCGCTGTCCAGCGTGGCTCTGCTGGTGGGTGGATGGGGCGCGGAATCGGCCAGCAAGCACGACTCCGCGATGGCCGGTTCGGGGAAGCCGGCCGGCGGGGTGCGCAGCCCGGCAGCCGTCGGGCGCAGCGACCTTTTCTTCAAAATAAAGAAAATTCCCGCAAAATTAACTGTTGCGTCGCCGGTGAAGGCGGTTTAAGAAAAAGGTAGAGCGCGCGGCCCGCGGATCACCTGATCCGCGAGCGCCTTACGCTGGTTTTCGCGCGATAGGGGAGAGCGCATGAGAGCGCGTCTTGGGTCGTCTGGCCTCCTCGGCGTCATGGTCATCGGCCTCCTCGCAGGCTGTGCGCAACCGGGGTCGATGCAGCCCCCATCCGCCGACGCGCAGCAGTCGCCGCGGAACGTCACGGCCCCGGATTATGTCATAGGCCCCGGCGATACGCTCAGCGTTTTCGTGTACCGGGCGCCCGAGCTCAGCTCCAACGGTCTGCCGGTGCGGCCGGACGGCAAGCTCTCGCTGCCGCTGATCCCGGACATCGAAGCCGCCGGCAAGACACCGACCCAGCTGGCCCGCGAGATCGAGCGGCGCCTGAAGGAGTTCGTCCGCGAGCCGAACGTCACCGTCATGGTGCAGTCCTTCATCGGCCAGCCGAACCGGCAGATCCGCGTCATCGGCGAGGCGACGCAGCCCATGGCGATGCCCTACCGGGAAGGCATGACCGTCCTCGACGTCATGATCGAGGTGAAGGGCCTGACCCGCTACGCCTCCGGCAACCGGGCGCATATCGCGCGGCGCGAGCGCGACGACGCCCCGACGCAGCAAATCCCCGTGCGCCTTTCCGACCTGCTGCGCGACGGCGACATCAGCCAGGACGTGCCGATGCGGCCCGGCGATACGCTGGTGATCCCGCAGAGCTGGTTCTGAGACCGTGCAGATCCCCGCCCCGCTCCAGCGCCATGTCGCGGCCGGCTGGCGCCACCGCTGGACGGCACTGATCGTCGCCTGGCTGGTCTGCGGCGCCGGCTGGGTCGGCGTGCTGATGCTGCCGAGCCAGTTCCAGTCGAGCTCCCGCCTCTATGCGGACTCCGACGTCATCATGGGCCAGCTGCTGCGCGGCCTGGCGGTCGACCAGATGCCGGCCAACCAGGTCGAGATCCTGACCCGCACGCTGCTCAGCCGCACAAACCTAGAAACGGTCGTCCGCCGCACGGACCTCGACCAGCGCGTGGCCGATGCCGCATCGCGCGAGCGGCTGATCAGCAGCCTCGCCGCCGAGGTGAAGATCACGCAGCAGTCGCGCAACCTGTTCAGCATCACCTACACGGACCGCGACCCGCGCATGGCGCGCGACGTCGTCCGCACCCTGCTCGACATCTTCATGGAGTCCGCCGCGCGCAGCGACCGCCAGCAGATGGAGCAGGCGCGCACCTTCGTGAACCAGCAGATCGCCGCCTACGAGACCCAGCTGCGGGAGGCCGAACGCCGGCGCGCCGAGTTCCGCTCCCGCAACGTGGACCTGCTGCCGGTCGACGGCACGCCGCGCATCGACTCTTCCCGCCAGAAGCTGATGCGGCTGCGCGGGGAGCTGGAGGACGCGAAGACCCGGCGCTCCATGCTGCAGACGCAGCTCGAGGCGACGCGCCCGGCACCGCCGCAGGCGGGCGGCGCGGCCGCGACGCTGCCCTCGGACGGCCCGCAGCGCCTGGCCGAGGCGGAGCGGACCCTGCGGGAGCTGCAGCTCCGCTTCACGGACCAGCACCCGGACGTAGTGGCGGCGCGTCGCATGATCGCCGAGCTGCGCGCTTCCGGCGCCGGCAACCCCGCCCGCGTGGCGCCCTCGCCGCAGGTCCAGGCGCAGAGCGCCCAGGTGCACGAGGCGCTGAAGATCCGCGTGCTCGAATTCGATGCGGCGATGGCCTCGCTCGAACGCCAGATCCGCGAGGAAGAGGCCGAGATGGCCCGCCTCGAGTCGACGGCCCGGAGCGCCATCCAGCTGCAGGCGGACATGCAGAACCTCGACCGCGACTACGAGGTGCTGCGCAAGAACTACGAGGAGCTGCTGGAGCGGCGCGAGTCGGTACAGATCGCCGGTGCGGCCCGTACCGGCGCCGACCGGCTCCGGCTTGAGATCGTCGATCCGCCGCAGGTGCCGAACGTGCCGTCCGGCCCCAACCGGCTGATGTATGCGGCCGGCGTCCTGGTCGCCGGGCTCGGCGCCGGGGCAGCTCTCGCCCTGCTGCTCGCCCAGCTCGACAGCGGCTTCTACAACCTGCACGACCTCCGGCGCGTCGGCCTGCCGGTCCTCGGCGGCGTGTCCACCCTGCTGCCGCCGCCGCGGCAGACCCCGGCGATCATCGTCTTCGCCGGCGGCGTCGTCCTGCTGCTGGTCGCGTTCAGCGGCGTGATGGTCGGCGGCGACCGGCTGGCGCAGAAGCTGCCGGCGCTCCTCAGCAACCTGTCCGGGTTGATGTCATGACCACTCCAGGCTCCCGCCGCCCGCACCTGGTGGAGCGGGCCTTCCAGGCCATGGGAGGCACGCCGCGCAGCCTGGACGCCGCCATTCCGGAGGCCAGCGACACCGCGCTGGCCGCCCGGCCCGGCGCCGAGCCAGCCCCGACCGGCTCCACGACCACCCTGGCGCCACCGCCGCGCCCGGCCATGGCCGCGGGCGCGCCACCCACCGGCGGCCCGGCCGACCGTGTCGCCGCGGCGGCCGACAAGCCCGCCGTCACCCCCCCGACCTTCGAGGTGATGCAGCGGGCGGGCCTGGTGAACCTGCCGGGCGGCGCCATCCGCACCCGCCTGGCCGAGGAATTCAGCGTCGTCCATCACCAGCTGCTGCGGACCATCCGCACCATGGATGCGCCGACCGAGGGCAGCGGCCGCGGCCGCCGCGTGGTGCTGATCACGAGCGCCCGGCCGGGCGAGGGCAAGTCCTTCTGCTCGCTGAACCTGGCGGTGAGCATCGCGCATGGCCGCTCGGCCCAGGTGCTGCTGGTGGATGCCGACGGCAAGCGCGGATCGCTCAGCGAACTGCTGGGCCTCGGCGAGGCGCCCGGGCTGCGGGTGCTGGCCTCGGACCCCCTGCAGTCGCCGGCGTCGCTGCTGGTGTCGACCGAGCAGCGGAATCTCTCGATCCTGCCCTACGGGGCGCCGGTGCCGGGCCAGCCGGCGGTGCCGCCCGGCACCACGGTCGCGGCCGCGGTGCAGCGTCTCGCGGCCATGCTGCCGCAGCACGTGATCATCGTCGACGCGCCGCCCTGCCTGTCGACCAGCGACCCGAGCAGCCTCGCCCCGGTGGTCGGCCAGGTGCTCGTCGTCGTCCAGGCCGAGAAGACCCAGCGCGCCGAGGTGGAAGCGGCGCTCGACATGGTGGAGGCCTGCCCCGTCCTGCAGCTCATGCTGAACCAGGCGCGGCAGAATTCGTCCGATACCTTCGGCTCCTATGGCGCCTATGGCGGCTACGGTGTCTATGGCACGTATGGCCCGAAGCCCGAATCGAGCGGCTGAGCCGCTGCCCGCACCCTCCCCTCCGTCCCGGCGCGGCAGCCGGGCCGGGCCGGGCCGTCATGGCGGCGCGGTCACGGGCGCCATCGCCCTCGCGCTCGCCGCGGGGCCGCTGGCCGATGCCCCGGCCTTCGCGCAGGCGGGCGACGGCGGCGGATCGGGCGGCGGCGGCGGGGGCTTCCTCCGCAGTTCGGGCTTCGATGCCAACGGCCAGGCCCTGCCGCCCAGCGCGCCGTCGCTCTCCGCCCTCGAGAGCTTCGGCTTTCCGCAGAGCCCCGGCGCCGCGGCCGGCCTGCCGGGCCGGCCCTTCGACTGGCGCGCCTCGGTTGGCGGGCAGTTGTTGGCGACGGACAATATCCTCAACACCCCCACCAACCGGCAGTCCAGCATCGGCCTCACGCTGCTGCCCACCATCTCCGCCACCGCCGACACGCCGCTGGTGCGTGGCTTCTTCAGCTATTCGCCGAGCATGTCCTACTACACCAACAGCACCGGGCAGAACCGGATCAACAACTACCTCACCGGCAATGCCCGGGTCACCATGCTCGAGGATCGGCTCTTCCTGCAGCTGAACGGTTTCGCCACGGTCGGCGCGATCTCCGGCGGCTTCGCGCCGGTCGGCACGCCGCTGGTCGCTGCGAGCAACCAGGTGCAGTCCTACGCCTTCCAGGCGGCGCCCTACTACGTGCACCGGTTCGGCAGCTACGGCACGGCCAATATCGGCTATGCCTATCGCTGGTCCGACCAGACCGGCAACAGCGTCTTCGCGCCGGGCTCCTCGACCCCCTTCTTCACGTCGCAGACCGCGCAGGGGAATCAGGGCTGGTTCATCCTGCGCTCGGGGGAGGAGTTCGGGCGGCTGCTCATGTCGTTGCGCCTGGTCGGCACCGTCTTCTCCGGCACCGGCGTCTACAACAACGCGCACCAGTACACCGCCTCCTACCAGGCGAGCTATGCGATCAACCGCTGGCTCGCGGCGCTGGGCGAGATTGGCTACGAGGATGCCCGCTATTCCGGCGCCGTTCCGTACGACGTGAAGCAGGTGACCTGGGGCGCGGGCGTGCGCATCACGCCGGACAGCGACAGCGCGCTGATCGCCGCGGTGCGGCAGCGCGACGGGTTCGTCGCCCCCTTCGTCGACCTCGCGGCCAGCATCGGCGCGCGCACGCGGATCTATGGCAACTACCGGGAGACGCTCACCACCTCGGGCGTCCAGTCGCTCGACCTGCTGAACGCCATCACCTACGACGCGCTCGGCAACCCGATCGACCGCTATGCGGGCGCGCCGATCGTCATCCCCTTCGCCGGCACGCCGATCGGCGCGCTCAGCGGGCCGCTCGACGGCGGCATCACGGGCAACCCCGCCGGCGCGGCCTCCGGCGGATCCTTCCTGTCGACGCAGAGCGCGCTGATGCGCATGAAGTCGGGCACCGCCTCGATCAGCCAGCTCTGGGAGCGGGATTCCGTCTCGGTCAACTACTACTACCAGGAATCGACGCCCGTCGCCGTGGCGCGGGGCACGACCGCCTTCGCCCAGACGGGCAACTCCTTCGGCGCGAGCTACACGCGGTTGCTGACCGACGTGACGTCGCTCACCGGCTACGTCTCCTACGGCTGGTACACGACGCAGAATTTCGGCTCGTCGAGCACCTGGACGGCGCGCGCCATCCTCAACCACCGCTTCTCCGACAGCGTCTTCGGATCGCTGCAATACGGCTACGTGAACCGCGGCGCCTACAGCCTCGGGTCCCAGACTGCGACGCAGAACATCATCCTCGCCACGCTCAGGAAGACCTTCTAGGGCCGGCCCCGGCCCCCCGTCGCGCGCCTCCCCGGGGCGGGACGGCGCGGACACCACGCATGCAAGCCGGCGCCCCCGGGCCGGCGATCAGGAAGACGGCCATGTACATCGACCACTACGGCTTCCGCGAACACCCCTTCCAGATGACGCCGGACGCGCGTCTCTTCTACCCGAGCTCCGGGCACAGCCGCGCCTATGCGCACCTGATGTACGGGCTGGCGCAGAAGGAGGGCTTCATCGTCGTCACCGGGGAGGTCGGCGCCGGCAAGACGACGCTGGTCGAGCGCCTGTGCGGGGAGCTCGACCCCCAGGGCTTCGTCATCGCCCGCGTGGTTACCACCCAGGTCACCGGCGACGACCTGCTGCGCCTGGTGGCGGACGCCTTCGGCGCACCGGCGGATACCGACAAGTCCGCGGTGCTGCGCGGCGTGGTCGCGCGCCTCAAGCAGGCCGAGCGGCGCCACCTGCTGATCGTCGACGAGGCGCAGGCGCTGAACCACGGCGCGCTCGAGGAGCTGCGCATGCTCTCCAACGTGACGGAGGGCGGGCGTGCGGTGCTGCAGACCATCCTGCTCGGCCAGCCGCAGCTGCGTGGGCTGCTGGCCAGCCCGGATCTCGACCAGCTGCGCCAGCGCATCCTCGCCAGCTACCAC
>JAIYAI010000214.1 GCA_027489135.1 Acetobacteraceae bacterium | reverse complement strand
GTGAAGTAGGGCGGCGCGTCATCCGCCCGGAGTTCCCCGAGCGGCGCGGCGCAGACCGCGCAATGGTCCACCACCTTGAGATAGCTGCGGAAGATCCTGCCTTCGCCGCATGCAGGGCAGCGTCCGACGAGGCCGCGCCGCAGCGCGAGACCGAGCGGTGGCAGGACCGGGGTGGCGTCGGAAGAAGCCGGTGTCGGAGACCAGCGCATCCGGGATTCCTCCTCGACCGACCGGGGGACCGTTGCCGCGCGGGGTGCCGGCGGTGGATCCTCGCCCGGTCCGGGCGATTTATTGTGCGGTGCAATATGACTGGGCGATGAGGCGACTTCAAGCATCCATTGCGGCCGATCGAGGCGTGCGGCAAGGCGCGACTGGGCTTATGGTGCATCGAACGGCGGCACGGAGGCGGCGATGGCGGCGGGCGACGGGCGCATCCTGATCATCAACCCGAACTGTTCGATCTCCTGTACCGACGGCATCGCCGCGGCGGTGGCGGCCTTCGCCGCGCCGGGCCTGCCACGGATCGAGGTGACGCGGCTGGAAGACGGACCGCCTGCCATCGTCACCTGGCGGGACTGGTATGCGGTGGCCGAGCCCCTCTGCCGCCGCATCGAGCGTGAGCCGGCCCTGGCCTACGTCATCGGCTGCGTGTCCGACCCCGGGGTGGAGGCGGCGCGGATGGCGACCGACCGGCCCGTGTTGGGCATGCTGCGCTCGGCCATCGCCGCGGCGCTGGCCCGCGCGGAGCGGTTCGGCATCGTGGGCTTCATGGAGACCTCGCGCCCGCGGCAACGCCGGGTGCTGCAGGCCATGGGGGTCGAGGACCGGATGACCGGGTTCGAGCCGTTGAACATCCCGATGGAGCAATTGACCGACCCGGTGCTGCCGCGCGCGCGTCTCGCCCAGGCGGCGAAGGCGCTGGCCGCCGGCGGCGCGGAGGTTGTGGTGCTCGGCTGCGCTGGCATGGCGGGGCATGTGGCCGCCGCCGAGGACGCGGCTGGCGTGCCGGTGATCGAGCCCTGCCAGGCGGCGGCGGCCCAGGCCCTGCTGGCCGCGCTCTCCGGCCGTGCCGGCGGCCTGCGCGTGGCGGCCTGAGGGAACAGGCTCACGGGCGGCATTGCTGCGGGCCGAGGGGCGAGGCAAGCAGGTGCCGTCGCTGCGGCCCGAGGGGCCAGGCACGCAGGTTGCGTCGCTGCGGGCCGAGGGGCGAGGCAAACAGGGTGGGTTGCAGTGGCGTGAAGTACGCGACCGGGGGGCGCGGTCGCGACCTGGCCAGGCGGCACCGAAACCCCGGGAATTGCCGGCGCTGCGACGAGCCTCAGGGACGACCTACAACCAGCGACGGCATCGCGTCGCTACATTAGGCATTACGGGTCTCCATTTTTGGGATATATGGAGTCTGTGACAGACGGGCTCCCATCCCTGCCGGACAGGGCCGGTACCGCCGGGGCGTCCGGCCGCCCCCCCGCCCCGGGGCGACCGGCCCGTGCCCGCAAGCCGCTCGGCGCCGTGGTGGTCACCGCGCTGTTGGCCGGCTTTGCCGGGGCTGCGATGGTCTGGGTGCTGATCGGCCTCGCCCTGCTGTTCGAGCAGGGGCGGGCCGTCCAGACCGCTCTGCGCGATACCGCCACGCTCGCGCACACCCTGCAGGAGAGTCTGGACCGCCGGATCGAGGCCATCGATACGCGCCTCCGTTTCGGCCAGACCCTGCATGCCCGAGACGGGGCAGCCTTCGGCTTCGGCAGTTGGGCGGCGATCGATCCGCGCGGCCGCGACATCGTCCAGGGCCTGATCGTCCGCCGCGACGGCACACTGCTGGTGAGCAACGGGGCCGGCACGGAACCCGTCCCCGCGCCGCCCAGCCTGCTGGCGCGGCCCGAGATCCAGGGGCATTTCGACCACCCGCGCGAGGACCGGCTGATCACCGGCACGCCGGAGCCGGCGATCGGCTCGGACCGCCTGACGATCGGCTTCTCGCGGCCGCTGCTGGACGCCGACGGCCGTGTCGAGGCGGTGCTGGTGCTGGAGGTGGAGGCGGCCGGCATGATGCGGCTGCACGAGACGCTGTATTTCGGCCCGGGCGGCGTCGCGCTGATGAACCTCGACGGGGTGATCCTGGCGCATGCGCCGCCCGGCTTCGCGGACTTCGATCGGCTGGCGCCGCGCGTGGTGGTGGACATCTTCGTCGAGGCCGATCGCCGCCAGGTCTCCGCCCGCAGCACCGTGCTGCCCGATGCGCAGGATCGCTTCCTCACGATTCGCCGGCTGGAGACCCAGCCGCTGGTGGTACTGGTGGCGCGCGACGCGCAGAGCGCGCTGGCCTTCTTCCTCGAGGACCGGCAGCGCCTGCTCAGCCTCGGTGTGATGATCAGCACGCTGATCGCCCTGGTCGTCGCCCTGTTCGAACAGAAGCGCGCGACCGGTCGTCGCGCCCGGGCGCAGCTCGAGGCCCTGGTGACCAACCTGTCCCAGGGCGTCGTCATGGCGGACCGGGAGGGACGCCTCGCCGTCGTCAACGAACGTGCGGCGACGCTGCTCGGCGTGCCTCAGGACCGCATCGCGCCGGGCGCCCCGCTGGCGGGCCTTATCCCCCCCCCGCCGACCTTCCCGGGCGTGGACGCCGACGAGACGCTACGGACGCGCATGGCCGCGAGTGAATCCGGCAATTACGAATTGACACGCCCGAACGGCAGCGTGCTCGAGATCCGCACGGAGCCCATGCCGGATGGCGGCACCATCCGCACCATCACCGATGCCACGGCGCGCCGCCGCGCCCGCGATGCGCTGGCCGCGGCCCGCGACGCCGCGTTGGCGGCTGAGGCGGCGCTCGCCGCGGCGATCGACAATGTCCCGCAGGGCATCCTGCTGGTGGGCGGCGACCGCAAGCTGAAGGTGATCAACCGCCAGGCGGCGGCGCTGCTCGGGCTGCCGCGGGACCTCGCACGGCCGGGCGTGCACGTCCGGGCGATCCTGGAATGGCAGATCCGCAACGGCCGCTACGAGGGCGACCCCAACGCGCTCGCCGACGCGCTGCGCGGGGTGAACGCCGACCGGGTCCTGCCCGGCCAGTACGAGCGCCGCATGCCGGACGGGCGCCTGCTCGAGCTTCGCACCGTCACGCTGCCCGATGGCGGCGGCGTGCGCTGCTACAGCGACATCACCGAGCGCCGGGCGCAGGAGCGCGCACTCGAGGAGGCGCACGGCGCGACGCTCGCGGCCGAAGCTGCGCTCTCCGCCGCGATCGAGAACGTGCCGCAGGGCATCATGCTGCTGTCCGCCGAGGGACGGATGCGGGTGATGAACCGGCGCGCCGCACAGCTGCTCGACCTCCCCGAGCCGCTGTCGCGGCCGGGGGCGGCGGTGGCGGACATCCTGGCGCTGCAGCGCGGCCGGGGCGAGTTCGACGCGGCGCCCGCCATCGCCGCGCAGGCCGCCGATCCTGCCTTCGCCGGGCCGGGTGGCGCGCTGCCCCTGTACGAATATCCCCGCCCCAACGGCATGGTGCTGGAGATCCGCACCATCCGCACCCAGGATGGCGGCGCCGTGCGCACCGTGACCGACGTGACCGAGCGCCGACGGGTCGAGCAGGCGATGCGGGCGGCGCGGGACGCGGCCGAGGCCGGCGCCCGTGCGCGCGCCGAATTCCTCGCCGTGATGAGCCACGAGATCCGCACGCCGCTGAATGCCGTGATCGGTCTCTCCGGCCTGCTGCAGGACGCGACCCTGCCGCCCGAGCAGGCGGCGCATGCGCGGCTGATCCGCGAGGCCGGCGACCATCTGCTGGCCCTCGTCAACGACATCCTCGACTTCTCCAGCCTGGAATCAGGGCGCCTCAAGCTGGAGACGACCGCCTTCGACCCGCGCGCCGAAGCCGATGCGGCGATCGAGCTGCTGGAGCCGCAGGCCCATGCGAAGGGGCTGGCGATGCGCGCCGAGATCGCCGAGTCCGTGCCGGACCGCGTGGTCGGCGACCCGGGGCGGCTCCGCCAGGTGCTGCTGAACCTGCTGAACAACGCGGTGAAGTTCACCGATGCCGGCGAGGTTTCGCTGTGCATGACGGTCCTGCCCACCGAGCCGGGACAGGTCCGCCTCGGCTTTGCCGTCCG
>JAIYAI010000537.1 GCA_027489135.1 Acetobacteraceae bacterium | reverse complement strand
TGCTGAGCCCGCATGCCGTGCTGCTGGCGGAGGCGCCGGGGGAGAGCGTCGGGCGAGGCCTCGCCGTCGCCACCGCCTTCGGCCCGCGCCTGCCGCCTGAGGCGACTGGGACCGAGGCGCAGATCGCGGCGGTGGAGGCAACGGTCCGCCGCGCCATGGCGGAGAGTGGCATCGCCGACCCGGCGCTGGTCTTCGTGAAGACGCCGGCCGGCAGCCTTGCTGGCATGGCGCGCGCCCGGGCCGCGGCGGCGCTTGGCGCGGCGCGGGCGCTCGGCGACGTGCCCGCGGAGCGCGCGACGGATCAGGCGCTGCTGCGCGACCTCTCGCTGTTCTCCGACCGCGTCGCCATCTCCGCCGGCATCGAGGTGCCCTGCGACGAGGTGATCCTGCTGGGCGAGGCGCCGGGCTGGGCGCCGGGGCTCAGGCTTGGCGTGCGACCGATGCGCGACGTGCTGGACCTCGACGCGGTGCGGGACCTGGTGGCGTCGCTCGGCGGGCCGGGGCGGCTGCGCGCCGTGTTCGCCAAGGGAGAGCCCGACGTGACGGGCCGCATCCGCGGCCAGCGCCACACCATGCTGGGTGACACCGACATCGACGCGCAGCGGCACCTGCGCGCGGCGCTGGGCGCGGTGGTGGCGGCGGTGGCGGGGGATGGGCGCGTCTTCGTCTCCGGCGGCGCGGAGCACCAGGGGCCACCGGGCGGGGGCCTGGTCGCGGCGATCGCGGAGGACGTGTCGTGAGGATCGGCATCATCGGCACCGGCGTCGCCGGCAGCCTGCTGGCGGAGATGCTGGCCGGCGCGCCGGGCCTCGAGGTCGAGGCCTTCGACCGCATGGGCCTCGACGCGGCGGCGGAGGCGGGGACGGGCCTCAATGTCGGGCCGAACGCGATGAAGGCGCTGCGCCTCCATCTGCCGGCGCGGCATGACGCGGTGCGCGCGGCCTCGCTGCCCTGGCGGCGCTGGTTCATCGACACGGCCTGGGGGGAGCGGCTCTTCGACCTCGACCTCTCGGAGGTGGCGGAGGAGCCGGGGATCCGCCTCCGCTGGGCCGAGCTCTACCGCGTGCTGCGGGAGCCCGTGGCGCGGATCACCCGCCGCGGCCTGATGCTGGAGGCGCTGGAGGAGGATGGGGGCGGGCGCCTGGTGCCGGTGCTGCGCGATGCGGCGGGCGCGCTGCACCGGCCAGGCGGCTTCGACCTGCTGGTCGCGGGCGACGGTCGGTATTCCCGGCTGCGTGCGCTGACCGCCGGCGTGCCGGTGCCGGAATTCCACGGCATCGCCATGTCGCGGCTGCTGGTCCCCGACGCGTCGGACTGCCCCTATGACGACTACGGGCAGTGGTTCAACGGGCCGGCGCGGCTGCTCTCCTACCGGTTGCCCGGCGGCGCCGCCTATATCGCCGGCGCGCTGCCGCTGCCCTCGGCCGAGGCCGAGATCCCGGAGGTGCTGCGCGACCCCGCGGAGCAGGCGCGGATCTACACGCCGGAGGGGCGCGAACCCTGCGCCGCGGTCGCCTGGATGATCGCCAAGCACCGGGAGCATCCGCGCGATATGCACTGGGCCCGGCTGCAGGTCTCGCCGCTGGAGCGCTCCGCCGCGGGCGGGCGGGTGCTGTTCCTCGGCGATGCGGCGCATGCGATGGTCCCGACGCTCGGGCAGGGCGCGACCCAGGCGATCGAGGACGGGGTGCTGGCCGGGGCCGTGCTGCGCGCCGGCGGCGATGTCGCGGCAGTGGCGGCGCTGCGCGACGAGCGCGTGGAGTTCGTGCGCCGCTTCAGCCTGGAGGCCAGCGACACGATGATGGGCACCGATCCCATCGAAGGCTCGCGCGCCAAGATGGGCGCGGATTTCCTGGCAAAGCTGCGGCGGCTCTACACGGACGTCCCCGGGAGAATCTGACGGACGGGTCCACGCTTCCGGGCCCTTCGGCCCTCCATCCTACCGCCCCGCCCAATGCACGAACCGCTTCTCCGCCAGCAGGAAGAGCAGGTTGAGCAGGTAGCCCAGCGCGCCGGCCAGGAAGATCACCCCGTACATCAGCCCGCTCTCGAACAGCGACTGCGCCCGGATCACCCGCTGGCCGAGCCCGTCGGTCGAGCCGATGAACATCTCCGCCACCACGACGATGACCAGCGCCAGCGAGATGCCGGCGCGCATGCCGACCAGGATCTGCGGCAGCGCCTCCCACACCAGCACGTCCCAGAGGATCCGCCCCTCCGACGCGCCCATGACTCGCGCCGCAAGCACCCGCGTCCGGCGCGCGTTCATCACGCCATAGGCGCTGTTGAACAGGATCACGAGCGCGGCGCCGAAGGCGGCGACCGCGATCTTCGTGCCCTCGCCGACGCCGAACAGGATGAGGAACAGCGGAAACAGCGCGGAGGCGGGCGTGGAGCGGAAGAAGTCCACCACGAATTCCACCGCGCGATAGACCCGCTCCTTCGCACCGAGGGCGACGCCGAGCGGCACGCCGATCAGGGTGGCGATGACGAAGGCCTGCACGGTGCGGACCACGGTGCGCTGCAGGTCGGTCCAGAGCGGGCCCTCGGCGAAGGCGGCCCAGGTCTCGCGGAAGGTCTCGGCCGGGGAGGGGAGGAGGACGGGGTCGGCAAGCTGCACGACCGTCGCCAGCCACCACAGCGCCACGAAGCCGAGCGCGCCCAGCGCCGGTGCGACCAGCCCCTTCATGCCTGCGCCCCATCCACCGGCCGCCCCGCCACCGCGGCCTCGAACACCGTGAGGCACCTTCGCTTCAGCGCGACGAAGCCCGGATCCGACAGCGTCGTCGAGGTGCGCGGCCAGGGCAGCGTCACGGGAAGGTCGTCGGCGACCGTCGTCGGCCGCCGCGTCAGCATCAGCAGGCGGTCGGCCAGCGCGATGCTTTCCTCCAGGTCATGGCTGACCAGCAGCGTCGTCACGCCGAGCCGCTTGAGCACCGCCTGCAGCAGCGCGCGGAGATCGAGCGTCGTCTCGAAGTCGAGCGCCGAGAAGGGCTCGTCGAGGAACAGCACTTCAGGTTCGACGGCGAGCGCCCGCATGACGGAGACCAATTGCTGCTGCCCGCCGGAGAGTTCGTAGGGGTAGCGCGCCAGGTCGAAGCGCACGCGGAAATCGGCCGAGAGGCGTTCCAGCCGCGCCTCGATCTCCCGCTTCGGCAGGCCCATGCGCCGCAGCGGGTAGCGGATGTTGTCGGCGGCGCGGATCCAGGGGAACAGCGCCTCGCGGTAGTTCTGGAAGACGTAGCCGATGCGGACCTCCCGCACCTCCCGCCCGTCGTACAGGATGGTCCCGCCATCCACCGACAGCAGGCCGGCGGCCATGTTGATCAGCGTCGACTTGCCGCAGCCGTTGGGTCCGAAGATCGCCAGGATGTCGCCGCGCCGGACGTCGAGGTCGAAGCCCGAATAGACGGGCTGCCCGCCGAAGGCCTTGGCCAGCCCGCGGATGGTGATGGCCGCGTCGCGCGGCGCGATCACCCCCGGGGCGCCAGAACCGTCCAGCGGACTCACAACGGCCGGATGAAGGTGTTGACGTCGATCGCGCTGCGCACCACGCCCATCTGCACGCCGACATCGACGAATTTCTGCAGGTCCGCCCGATCCTGCGGCGTGAACTCCCGCACCAGCTTGAAGAGCTGCAGCGGCATCACCGCGGCGAGGTCGGCCGGCGTGTTCAGGTTGGTGGTCAGCACCTGGCGTGTCGTCGGATCGGTGCGGATCGCCTCGATCGCCCGGGTCCAGGCCTGCACGAAGCGCGTCGCCACGTCGCGCCGCGTCTCCAGGAAGCGGCCGGAGAAGCCGGCGCCGCCGGCATAGGCCTGCGCGTCGGTGCGGCCCAGCAGGTAGGTGGCGATCACCCCCGCCTCCAGCCGCTGCATCGCCCCGGCGCGCTCCCCGATTGTGGCCATGGGCTCCAGCGTATAGGCCGCGTCGAACTGGCCGGACTGCATGGCGCCGACATGCATGCCCATGGGCTGCTCGACCAGCGTGTAGTCGCGCCCCTCCTGCAGCCCGACGGCCGCCAGCACCCCGCGCGCCGCGCCCATGTTGGCCGGCCCGGGGGCGGAGGCGATGCGCGCGCCCTTGAGGTCCTGGATGCGCTTCGCCGTGCTGCCGGGGCGGACGACGAACTGTTCCATCCGGTTCTCGGCGTTCTGGCCGTTCAGCGCGTAGTAGAGCACCGTGTTCGGCCGGCGCGCGTTGATGTTGGCGCCTTCCAGCGTCACCAGGTTGGTGCAGCCATCGACATCGCCCGAGACGAGCGCCTGCACGATCAGCGGGTGGTTCGCCAGCATCACCGTCTGCGGCGCGATGCCGACATCGGCGAAGAAGCCGCGGGTCAGCGCGACGAAATAGGGCAGGGTGGAGGCGGCCTCGAAGACCGCGATCTTCACGGCCTCCTGCGCGCGCACGGCGCCGATGACGGCGGGCGCGGCGAGGGTGCCGAGCAGCAGGGCGCGACGGTTCATGGCGGCGTCCTTCACGACAGCTTCGGATAGGTGGCGGGATCGAAGAAGGAGGAGCCGGCGACATAGGCGCGGCCCGGCGACATGTCGGGCGGCGCGCCGCCCTCGTTCTCGCCCTCGAAGGTCAGCTCGCATTGCAGGCCGGAGGGGTCGTAGACGAAGAGCTGCCAGAGCGTGGTGCCGGGCACCAGGAACTCCCGCCAGGGCAGGCCGGCCTCCTTGAAGCGCGCCACGTAGCCATGGAAGCCACGGCAGGCGAGGGAGACATGGTCGATCGCCGCGGTGCCGGAGGGCGCGCGGCCCTCGGCGCCGAGGGCGGGACCGCCGGCATAGATGTGCATGATCGCGGGCCCGCCGGCGAAGGGCACGTAGAGCCAGGCGCCGGGATAGCCGAAGTCCGGGCGGAACCCGTTCCGGAGGCCGAGGATGCGCGTGTAGAAGGCGACGGTCGCGGCGAGGTCGTTGGTCTTCACCGCGACATGGAAGAGCCCCGCGACGATGGGTTCCGGGGGCTGGGACGGGGGCATGGTTCTCTCTCCGCGGTGGACCGGCGCCGGGGAGGGTGCAATGCCCATGCCAGAGGCGGTGGCGGGGTGGCGCGGCGCCGGTGCCGCATCGCTGGGCAGGTCACGCCCAAAGCGCGTCCAGCCCTGGGGATCGGGGGCGTCGAACCGGGGGGCATCGCCATCCGTGCCGCACGGGCACCGCCAGCCCCACCCCGACCCTCCCCCGCCAGCGGGGGAGGGAGCGCCCTGCTACCCGCCCTGCAGTGCCGCCCGGACCACGGAGCGGAATTCCCGCCGGTACAGTTCCCGCAGCACCACCAGCGTCGCCACTATCAGCGCCAGCGGGTGCAGGATCCAGGCGAGCGCCGCGAGGCCGAAGTAGTAGGCCCGCAGCCCCGTGTTGAAATGCCGCGCCGCCTGGTTGGCGACCTTGGCCGCGATCTCGGCCCGCGCCTCCCGGTCCGGCGCCGCCGGGTCCTGCGGCACGCCGCCCATGACGATGGAGCAGTAGTTGAACTGCCGCAGCGCCCAGGTCAGCTCGAAGAAGGCGCGGGTGAAGATCAGCAGCAGCAGGGCGATCTTCAGCTCCCAGGCCGCGGGGTCGGGCGCGGTGGCGAAGGGCAGGCTGCCGAAGACCCGCCCGCCGAGCTCCGGCGAGGCCATCATCGCCACCAGGCCGCCCAGGATGAAGATCGCGGTATTGGCCAGGAAGGAGGTCGAGTTCATCAGGTTGCCGATGATGTTGGTGTCCATGATGCGGTTGTCCCGCGACACCATCACCCGCATCCATTGCCGCCGGTGCTCGTCCATGGCGGCGATGACGCTGCGCCGCTTCAGGCTGGGCAGCCGGTCGACCACGAGGGCGTAGCCGAACCAGCCGGCGACGAAGAGCCCGAAGGCGAGCCAGTCGAGCAGGGTCAGGACATGCATCCTGGCGCCTACTCCGGCACGCAGGCGGCGGCCAGCGCCTCCGTCGCCGCCGGGTCGGCGCCGGCGAAGCGCCGCGTCGCGGCGTCCCAGGCGAAGCCCAGGGTCTGGTCGCGGCAATCCTGGCCCGCGGGGCAGTAGGTGACGCGCAGCCGCAACTGCCCGCGCCGCACCGACAGCACCGGCAGCCCGTCCTGCATGGCGCCGAAGACCACCTGCCGGGCTTCCCGCCCCGGCTCCGTCCAGCGTAGTTCCACCAGCGTCTGCATGTGGCTGCCGCCGGCGGCGGCCCGGCCGATGCGGAAGCGCACCACGCCCGGCCCCACCCCGCGCAGCGAGCCGTGCTCCACCACCATCGCCGGGTCGGCAAAGCTGGGGCAGTCGGCGCGCGCCGCCCCCGGCAGCGCCAGCAGCAGCAGGACGGCGCTAGCCGCGCAGCGGATCATAGGCCGCGAGGTCGAGGCCGGGATCGCGCCCGAGCGCGAGGTCGGCGGCGATGCGCCCGGCGAAGGGGGAGATGGTCAGCCCGCTCGGCCCGAGGCCGTTGGCGATGACGAGGCCGGCGAGGCCCGGCACCGTCCCCAGCAGCGGCCGGCCATCGGGCGGCATGGGCCGGAAGCCGATGCGCGTCTCGACATGCGTGGCCTCGGCCAGGCCCGGGGCGACGGAGAGCGCGGTCGCCAGGATCTCCGCGAGGCCCGCGGCGGTGACGCGCCGGTCGAAGCCCGACCCCGCCTCCCGCGTCGCGCCGACCACCACGCGCCCGTCCTCGAAAGTCAGCAGGTAGTGGGAGGTCATGGGGTAGAGCACGGGCCAGGCGCCGGTCTCCGTGTTCTCCAGCCGGAAATGCATGATCTGGCCGCGCTGCGGCTCGATGGCGAGGCGAAGGCCGAGCGGCGCGACCAGCGCGGGCGCCCAGGCGCCGGCGGCCAGGATGACGGCATCGGCGCCGATCGCCGCGCCGTCCAGCGTCGCGCCGGTGACGCGGCCAGCCTCCGCCCGCAGCGCCGCCTGGCCGTAGCGGAACATGCCGCCGCGGCGGGTGATGGCGCGGTGCAGCGCGGCGCAGAGGCGCCGGCCGTCGACCCGCGCGCCGCCCGAGACGTGCAGCGCGGGCCGGGGCTGCATGGCCGGGAAGAGCGCCGCGGCCTCGTGCGCCGCGAGGCGCGTGACGATGCCGGCCAGGGGAGAGGATTGCGCGCGGCGGCGCACCACCGGTTCCAGCGCATCGAGCACGGCGGGATCGGCGGGCGCGCAGAGCGTGCCGACGCGGCGATAGCCGAGGTCGGTCTCGCCATCCTCGGCGAGGGACGCGATCAGGTCGGGATAGGCCTCGGCCCCGCCGAGGATCATGGTGTAGAGGGCGTCGCCCTCGTAGCGGCTGGTCCAGGGGGAGACGATGCCCGCCCCGGCCTGAGTCGCGCGGCCCTCATGCGCGGCGTCGATCAGCGTGACCGCCGCACCCGCGCGAAGTGTCGCATAGGCGGCCACGGCACCCAGGATGCCGCCGCCGATGACGACGACATGCATCCCCTGCGCATCCC
>JAIYAI010000060.1 GCA_027489135.1 Acetobacteraceae bacterium | reverse complement strand
GAACAAGCCGACGCGGAGCATGATCACGATCTCGGTGCTGACCGCGCTCGGCCGGGCGGAGGAGCTGAAGTCCCATATCCGTATGGGCATCAACAATGGCCTGACCAAGGACGAGTTGAAGGAGATCTTCCTCCATGTCGGCATCTATGCCGGCGTGCCCACCGCCGTCGCCGCGGTGCGCGCGGCGATGGAGGTCTTCGCGGAGATCGAGAAGGAGAAGAAGGGGTAGGCGTTGGTTGGCGCCGGCGATTCAGACCTCCGGGCCTGAGGGCCCTTCGGTCATCGCAGGCGCTACTCCGAGACGACCGCCTTCGCCGTGACCAGCGCCTCGATTCCCGCCTCGTCGTAGCCCGCCTCGCGCAGCAGTTCGCGGGTATGCTCGCCGAGGCGGGGGGGAAGGCGGCGGATCGCGGCGGGGCTCTCGGAGAAGCGCGCCGGGGGGCGCGCCTGCATGATCTTGCCCTCGGTCGGGTGGTCGAGTTCGGGGAACATGCCGACCGCCTTCAGATGCGGCTGTTCCGCGATCTCGGTGAGCTTGGCGAAGGCGGTGTGGGGGACGTCGATCGCCAGCAGCAACTCCTCCCACTCCGCGGTCGTGCGGCTCGGCGCGATCTCCCGCATGCGGTCATAGATTCTGTCGATGTTGCGGGCGCGGGCGACGGGGTCGCGGACCTTGAATTCTTCGATGCATTCGGGGCGGCCGACCGCTTCGAAGAAGGCGCACCAGTTGTCGGCGGAATAGGGCAGCATGGTCAGCCAGCCATCCTTGGTGCGGACGGGCTTCCGCGCCTTCATGCGCTTGTAGCCCGTGGGGCCGAGCGGGGGCACGAAGGCAAGCCCGCCGAACATCTCGATGCTGTTGAAGGCGGCCAGCGTCTCCAGCATCGGCACCTCCACCATCTGGCCCTCGCCGGTGCGTTCCCGGTGCAGCAGCGCGGCGGTGACGGCGCCGGTCAGGGCCATGCCGCAGAGCTTGTCGCCGATCAGGCTGGGTACGAAGGCCGGTTCGTCATCCGTCCCCATGGCGGAGGCGAAGCCGGATGCCGCCTGGATGATCTCGTCGAAGGCCGGCCGCGCCGCCCAGGGTCCGTCTTGGCCGAATCCTGTTGCCGAGGCATAGACCAGGCGCGGGTTCAGCGCCCGGCAGGCCTCGTAGGAGAAGCCGAGCCGAGCGAGACCCGCCGGGCGGATATTGCTGACCAGGGCGTCGGCGGTGGGGATCAGGCGGCGCAGCACCTCCTTGCCGGCCTCCGACTTCAGGTCGATGCCGATGCTGCGCTTGTTGCGGTTCGCCGCCATGAACTGGCCGCTCATGCCGCGGTTGCGGAAGGTGCCGGCGTTGCGCCAGGGGTCGCCCGTTATCCCCTCCACCTTGATCACCTCCGCGCCCCAGTCGCCCAGGGTCTGGGTGCCGAAGGGGCCGAAGAGCACGGTGGTAAGGTCGAGGATGCGGAAGCCCGTGAGGGGTCCGGTCGGTTCGCTCATCGCGGGTGGTCCTGGACGTTTTCCGTCAGCATAGGCACGGCCGCCCCGGCTTGCCATCCGGCGGCATGGGTGGATCGGCGCCGGCTTGCCATCCGGCGCGCGGCATGGGTTGATCGCGCGGACGTCATCACGCGCGGGAAGCCAGGGGATTATGCAAACCTACGACTACATCGTCGTCGGCGCCGGATCGGCCGGGGCCGCCGTCGCCAACCGCCTCTCGGCCGACCCGCGCAACAAGGTACTGCTGCTCGAGGCCGGGCCGGCCGGCTACCACTGGACCCATGTGCCGATCGGCTTCGCCAAGATGATCGCCAATCCGGCCGTCAACTGGCTCTACAGTTCCGAACCCGAGGCCAGCACCGGCGGCCGCCGCATCCCCGTGCCGCGCGGTCGGATCCTCGGTGGGTCCTCCGCCATCAACGGCCTGGCCTTCGTGCGCGGCCAGAAGCAGGATTTCGACACCTGGGCGCAGATGGGCAACCAGGGCTGGAGCTATGCCGACGTGCTGCCCTTCTTCAAGCGCATGGAGCGCTGGGAAGGCCCGGGCGGCGACCGCGAATTCCGTGGCGGCGAGGGGCCGCTGCGCATCACCAATCCCGCCCCGGCCACGCCGCTGCTGCAGGCGATCCTGCAGGCGGCGCAGCAGGTCGGCATCCGCCACAACCCGGACTACAACGGCGCCGAGCAGGACGGCATCGCCATGAGCCAGGCAAGCATCGCCGGCGGGCGCCGCCAGAGCACCGCCGCCTGCTATCTGGACAGCACGGTGCGCAAGCGTCCGAACCTGCACATCGAGACAGGCGCCCTGACCGAGCGCCTGCTGATCGAGGGCACGCGCTGCGTTGGCGTGCGCTATTCGGTCGGCGCTACCTCGCAGGAGGCGCGTTGCGGCCGCGAGGTGGTGGTCAGCGCGGGCGCGATCAACTCGCCGCAACTGCTGGAACTGTCGGGCATCGGCCAGGCGGACCGGCTGCGCGAGCTTGGCGTCGAGGTGGTGCAGGCGCTGCCTGGCGTCGGCGAGAACCTGCGCGACCACTATGCGCCGCGCACGCGCTGGGCGATCGGCAAGCGGGGCGCGACCTACAACGACAGCGGGCATGGCATCGGGCTGGTCGGGCATGCGCTGCGCTACGCGCTGGGCCAGCCGAGCCTGCTGAACATGGTCGCCGCGCCGATGCGCGCCTTCGTCAAGTCACGCGAGGGGCTGGAGGCGCCGGACCTGCTGCTGGGCTGGGTGCCGATGCTGATGGAACAGACGCCGAAGGGACCGAAGCTGTCGCGCGAGAGCGGCATGACCTGCTACGCGCATCCGATGCGGCCCGAGAGCAAGGGCAGCATCCACATCAAGGCCGCCGATGCGCGCCAGGCGCCGGCGATCCGCTTCAACTTCCTGTCGTCTCCGATCGATGCCGAACTGACGGTGCGCGCCATCCGCATCGCCCAGGCGGTGATGAACGCGCCGGCCCTCGCCCCCTTCCACGTGAGCGAGATGGCGCCAGGCCCGAAGGCGCAGACGGATGACGAGGTGCTGGGCTGGGTACGCGCCTTCGGCGAGACAACCTACCACCCCGTCGGCACCTGCAAGATGGGCAGCGACCCGATGGCGGTGGTGGATGCGCGGCTGCGCGTGCACGGGATCGCCGGGCTACGCGTGGCCGATGCGTCGATCATGCCGACCCTGACCAGCGGGAACACCAACGCGCCGTCGATCATGATCGGCGAAAAATGCGCCGCGATGGTGCTGGAGGATGCCGCCTAACGCACTTCGGGTCCGGAGAATCCGCGGCCCTGGTGGTCGTCCAGCCTCGGCGCGCCGGCGCGTGGCAGGGGCCGGGTGCCATCGAAGCTGAGCGGCAGGGCGACGACTCGGAAATCCTCGCCCGGCGGCGTCGCCAGCATGCCCATCGCCTCGGCCTGCGGTTCCTGCAGAAGGTCGGGGATGCTGTTGATCGGCGCGCAGGGCACGCCGGCCTCGACGAGGATATCCAGCCATTCGGTACGCTTGCGGGTGCACATCGCGTCGCGCACCAGGGCCAAGCAGGCGTCCTTGTTGGCCAGGCGCTGGCGGTTCGTCGCGAAGCGCGGATCCTCCGGCCATTCCGGATGGCCGAGCGCGCGGGCGAATTTCGCGTAGAGCCGGTCATTGCCGCAGCAGACCAGCAGCGGGCCGTCCGACGCGTCGAAGGCCTCGTAGGGCACGAAGCCGGGATGGCCGCTGGCATGGCGTTCCGGCAGCTTGCCCTGGTTCACGTAGCCGCTGATCTTCTGGCCGGCCCAGAGGAAGGCCGTCTCGAAGAGCGAGGTGTTCACCACCCCGCCGCGCCCCGTCGCGTGGCGCCGCTGCAGCGCCGAGAGCGCGCCGATCACCGTCCACATGCCCGTGCCCATGTCGACGACGGAGGCGCCCATGCGCACGGGTGGGCCATCCGGTTCGCCGGTGATGGCGGAGAGGCCACCGAAGGCCTGCAGCAGCGGCTCGTAGCCGGGGCGGTCCTTCAGCGGGCCCACATGCCCGAAGGCGCCCATGGCGCAGTAGATCAGCCGCGGGTGGCGCGCCGTCGTCTCCTCCGGCCCCAGGCCGAGCGCCTCCGGCACGCCGGGGCGCATGTTGTGCACCAGGATGTCGGCCTGTTCGAGAAGGGTGTGCAGCGCTTCCATGCCCGCTGCGCTCTTCAGGTCGAGGGCGAGGGATTTCTTGCCGCGGTTGAACTCGTGAAAGTTCAGCGCGTCCCCGTGGCGGAAGGCGACCCCCATCTGCCGCGCGTCGTCGCCGACCACGGGCTTCTCGATCTTGATCACCTCGGCGCCGAGGTCGGACAGGATCGCGCCGGCGAAGGGGCCGGAGAGGACCTGGCCGATCTCCACCACCTTCACGCCATCGAGGGGAAGCATCACGCCCGGGCTCCGCGATAGGGCTTCAGGCTGCCGGCATGCATCACCCGGCCGTTCAGCCGCCGGCCGATGATGCGCTCTGCCATGCGCGCGCATTCGATCAGGGCTTCCAGGTCGATGCCGGTCTCGATGCCGAGTTCGTGGCAGAGGAAGACCATGTCCTCGGTGCAGATATTGCCCGCCGCGCCGGCGTCGCCATGCGCCGCGAAGGGGCAGCCGCCGAGGCCCGCGACGGAGCTGTCGAAGAGCTCGATCCCCATGTCCAGTGCCGCCATCACGTTGGCGACGCCCAAGCCCCGCGTATCGTGCAGATGCAGGCCGAGGCGGACATCGGGCACCGCTTCCCGCACCATGCCGATGAGGCGGGTCACCTGGTCCGGGTTGGCCCAGCCCATGGTGTCGGCCAGCAGGATCTGCTTCAGCGGATTGCCGCGCTCGGCGCAGAGGTCGCGGGCATAGCGCGCCAGGCGCACCACGCGCTCGGGCGGGATCTCGCCTTCGTAGTTGCAGCCGAAGGCGGTCATGATGGTGCAGCTTTCTGCCGTGATTCCGGCCTCCGCGTAGAGATCGAGCCAGCGGGCCTGGCGCTTCGCCATGGTCTCGGCATCGGCGCCGTTGTTCTTCAGCGCGAAGGCATCCGAGGCATAGAGGGCGAGGCGGCCGGCGATGTCGACGCCGGCGGTGGCCTGGGCGCGGCGGAAGCCCTGCTCGTTGAGCCAGAGGCCGGCATAGTGGACGCCGGGGCGCTTGCGGATGGCGGCGAACAACTGCTCGCTGTCGGCCATCTGGGGGACATGCTTCGGGCTGACGAAGCTGGCGACCTGGATGTGGTGCAGGCCGGTCTCGGCCAGCGCCTCGACCAGGGCGGCGCGGTCGGCGAGGGGGTAGATGGTCTTCTCGATCTGGAAGCCCTCGCGGGGGCCTTCCTCCCGGAACTCGACGCGTTTCGGCCGATCGGACATGTGGAGCTTCCCCAGCGGGTGGTTGGCGGGAGAGTGCGCCGGGGCGGGGTAGGGCTCAAGCCGGCCGGAAACTGGTGACCTGTCCGACCAAGCGGAAAGCCGCCGCCCCCCCTTCGCGGACTGGCCGCTGGGACGAACCGGGAGGCTTCAAATCCGGGAGGAGTATCCGAGGCATCTTCGGGCCTTCCGCCCGAACGAGTATTCGATCCATGACGGGCACGGGAGCGACCGATGGACCCCGTCCGCCAATGTGCCCTCTTCGCCCCGCGGGAGGCTGGCCCAGGCACGAATTGACGAGATGACGCGGCACCGGCTGCCTCAGCATCCCGACACTTCCAACGACACGATGACCGGGCTGGTGGTGCGGATCTGGCCCATGGGGACCGTCGCCCTCGCGGACACCGACCGCGCCAGGCCGATCGCCGTCGGATCACATGCGGACGTCCACAACCCGGTCGTGAACCATGGCCGTGCCGGATCATGGAGGGCGAGACCCATGCGAAGCCCTGCCCTCGGGGGCAGCGCCGCTGGGCCGGGCCATGGATCCGGATGATGAGGTTGCCCCCCGGCGCCACCCCCGGCACCATGCGCCCATCAAGCACCGTCCAGGGAACGCCGCCACCATGTCCGCCAGCCAGGGCCCTGACTACGACCGCCTCTTTGCCAAGGGTACGCCAGCCGCCACGCCGCGTTTCACCGGCTTCCCGAAGTACAACTTCGTCGGCGGCCACAACGACCCGACCCGCATCCCCGTCGCCGCCCTGGCCGAGGCTGCCGCCGCCGCCATAACGCGCGAAGGCGCGCAGCTCGCCCTCTACAACATGGGCCAGGGGCCGCTTGGGCACACCGGCATGCGTGACCTGGTCGCAGACAAGCTCAAGCGCCACCGCGGCGTCGAGATCACGCGTGACGACGTGCTGATCACCTCGGGCTCGCTACAGGGGCTCGACCTCGTCAACGACCTGCTGCTCGAGCCCGGGGACACGGTGCTGTTCGAGGAGCTCTCCTATGGCGGCGCCATCAGCCGGGTGAAGAAGCGCGGCGTCACCGTGGTGCCGGTGGCGCTGGACCAGGACGGCATGCGCATGGATGCCCTGGCCGATGCGCTCGCCGCGCTGAAGGCCAAGGGCGTCACGCCCAAGTACATCTATACCATCCCGACCATCCAGAACCCGACCGGCTCGATCCTGCCGCTGGACCGGCGGCACCGCATGCTGGAGCTTGCGCGCGAATACGGCGTGCCGATCTTCGAGGACGAGTGCTACGCCGACCTGATCTGGGCGGGCATGAGCACGACGCCGCCGGCGATCTATGCGCTCGATCCCGCGCAGGTGATCCATATCGGATCCTTCTCCAAGACCCTCGCCCCGGCGCTGCGCGCAGCCTATGCGGTGGCGCCCTGGCCCGTGCTCTCGCGGCTCGTGTCGCTGAAGACCGATGGCGGCACGGGGTCGGTCGAGCAGATGCTGGTGGCCGAATACTTCGGCAAGCATTTCGACAGCCACGTCAACGCCCTGACCGGCGTGCTGAACGAGAAGTTGGCAACGATGGTCGAGGCGGTGGAGCGGGAATTCGGCGCCGCCGCGGAGCTTTTCGTGCCGAAGGGCGGCATCTTCCTCTGGCTCCGGCTGCCGCCGGAGGTGGACGTGACGAAGCTGGTCCAACCCGCGGCGAAGCGCGGCATCCAGTTCAATCCCGGCCCCGAATGGGCGGTCGATCCCGCTAGCGCGAAATCCCAGCTCCGCCTCTGCTTCGCGCTGCCGTCGAAGGAGGAGATCAAGGCCGGCGTCGCCGAGTTCGCCCGCGTCTGCTTCGAGGAGACCGGCATCCCGAAGCAGAGCGGCAACGTGGCCAACCGGCCGGGCTGACCCGCCGCGATCGGGGCATTTTTCGGCCTCGGCTTGAATTACAGTTTGTCCATAATCACCTCCCTGCCACCGAGGTCGCCGGCAGAGCGGCCCGTCCAGGCAGGGAGTTGACCATGCACCGACGCTCAATGCTCGGCCGCCTCGCCGCGGCCGGCGCCGCCACCCTCGCGGCCCCGTCGCTTGCCCGCGCCACCGCCGCCGCGGCGGCCTGGCCGGAGCGGCCCATCCGCTGGATCGTGCCCTTCCCCGCCGGCGGCGGCACCGACATCTGGGCCCGCATGGTCGCGGAGCAGATGCAGCCGCTGCTCGGCCAGACCATCATCATCGACAACCGCGCCGGCGCCGGCGGCATGGTGGGCGCCGAGGCCGCGGCCCGCGCCGCGCCGGACGGCTACACCATGTTCTACACCATCGACGCCTTCATCCAGGCGCCGATCGTGCAGCGCCGCCACCCCTATGACCCGGTCCGCGACTTTGCGCCCATCGGTCGCCTGGGCAACACCGCCATCTCCTG
>JAIYAI010000169.1 GCA_027489135.1 Acetobacteraceae bacterium | reverse complement strand
CAGGTGATCGCGGAGAACAAGGACCTCTACGCGCAGCTCAAGCACAAGTCGGCCTGAGCATGCCGTCCGACATCGCGGAGACGGGGGTGCGGGCGGCGACGCCCGCGCCTGCCGCGGCGCCATGGCTTTCGCCCGGAATGCGCGCGAGCCTCGCGCGCATCGGCTGGGCGGCGGTCTCGATCGGGCTCTTCGTCGCGATCTGGGAGTTCTGCTGGGCGACCGGCATCTCGGACGAGAAGCTGCTGCCGCCGCCGCACATCTTCCTGGCCAACATCCCGGACCAGGCGCGCTTCTTCAACACGGCGACGCGCTGGCAGATCGGCATGAACCCGGCCGACGGGCCCAGCCCCTACGAGGCCGTGGCGATCACCATCGGCGCCACGAGTCTGCGCGTCTTCGTCGGGCTCTTCATCGCCGCCGTCCTGTCCGTCAGCATCGGTGTGCTGGTCCGCTACTTCCATCTGTTCGAGAAGCTGACGCTTCCGACGATAACGCTGCTCTCGCCGGTCTCGCCCATCGCCTGGCTGCCGATCGCGATCTTCATCTTCGGTATCGGCAACGCGCCGGCGATCTTCATGGTGGTGGTGGCGCTGTTCTTCCACATGACGCTGTCCACGATCAGCCAGATCGACAACGTCAATCGCAACTACATCAACGTCGCCCGCACCATGGGCGCGACCAAGCGGCAGATCTACGCCCGGGTGATCATCCCGGCGATCCTGCCGCAACTGCTGCTGGTGCTGCGGCTGAACATGTTCGGCGCCTGGATGGTGGTGCTGGTGGCGGAAACCACGGGCGTCGGCTTCGGCCTGGGCCAGGTGCTGTCCATGGCGCGCAACACCTTCAACCCGTCGCTGGTCTTCTTCTGCATCGCCATCATCGGCGTGCTGGGCTTCCTGACCGACTTCATCCTGCGCCTGATCCAGAACCGCATCCTCTTCTGGGTGCCGCAGACGGCGGGGGTGCTCCGTGGCCTCTGATGTGCGCAACACTCCGAAGGCGGGGACCTCCGGGTTCAAGCCCTTCTCGTCGAGCGACGCCGTGGTCTGCCGCGGCGTCGGAAAGACCTGGGCCGAGGGCACGGCCCGCGCGCACGAGGCGCTGCGCGACATCGACCTCGACGTCGCGCCAGGGGAATTCGTGGTGCTGCTCGGCCCGTCCGGCTGCGGCAAGTCTACGCTGCTCTACCTGGTGGCGGGGCTGGAGCAGCAGACCGGCGGGCAGGTGGTCTCCTTCGGCGACCCGGTGGAGAAGCCCTCCCCCGACCGCAGCCTGATCTTCCAGGAAACGTCGCTGTTTCCCTGGCTGACGGTCTGGCAGAACGTCTCCTTCGGCCTGTCGATCCGCGGGGCGACGGAGAAGGAACGTCGCGCCGTCGCGGCCGAGACCCTCGCCCGCGTCGGCCTCTCCGCCGCCATGGACAAGCGTCCGGACGAGCTGTCGGGCGGCATGCGCCAGCGCGTCGCCGTTGCGCGCGCCCTGGCGATGCGGCCGAAGGTGCTGCTGATGGACGAACCCTTTGCCGCGCTCGACGTGCAGACCCGCGCCAAGATGCAGGACTTCCTGCTGGATGTCTGGCGCGACAGCGGGGCGTCGGTGCTGTTCGTCACGCACCATATCGACGAGGCCGTGGCGCTGGCCGACCGCGTGGTGGTCTTCACGTCGCGGCCGGGCCGGATCAAGTCGATCGTGCCGATCGACCTGCCCCGCCCGCGCGATCCCTTCTCCCCGGAGGCGGAGCACTACCGACGCCTGCTCACCGAGGAGCTGAAGGCCGAGGTTGATCGCGCCTTCGCGGAACAGGAAGCTCTCTCCGCGGCGTAAGATATCGTCTGGGAAGCGGATTCACCTCTCCGGGCGCTACCGCCCTCCGACGATCCGCTTCCCGCCCGACTCAGAACAAGAAGGAGCCCAGCCATGGGTGCGTCCATCGTCCGCAGCCGCGCGATGATCACCAAGACCCTGTCGCGCACGGAGTGGGAGGAGATCCCCGACGGCGCGCTGATCCAGGAGGACGGGATCATCACCGCGATCGGCACCTATGCCGATCTCTCCGCGAAGCACCCCAAGCTGCCGGTGATCGGCACGGGCAAGGAGATCCTGCTGCCCGGCTTCGTCAACGGCCACCACCATGTCGGCCTGACGCCGGTGCAGCTCGGCTCCCCGGACATGCCGCTCGAGCTCTGGTTCGTCACGCGCATGGTGGCGCGCAACCTGAACCTCTACCTCGACACGCTCTACTCGGCCTTCGAGATGATCGCCTCCGGCATCACCACGGTGCAGCACATCCATGGCTGGCTGCCGGGCAAGCTGGCGGAGGTGGAGGGGCGCTCCGGCGACGTCATCCGCGCCTACGAGGATGTCGGCATGCGCGTGTCCTACTGCTTCGCGCTGCGCGACCAGAACCGGCTGGTCTACCAGGCCGACGAGGAATTCGTGGCGTCCCTGCCCGCGGAACTGCAGGGCCCGATGAAGCGCTGGTTCGAGCGATTCCAGCTCTCGATGGAAGACAGCGTCGACCTCTTCAAAAACCTGCACGCGTCGCACCACGCCAAGCGGCGGGTGAAGATCCAGCTCGCGCCGGCGAACCTGCACTGGTGCTCGGACGCGGCGCTGACGGTGCTCTCCGACCTCTCCCGCAGCTACGACGCGCCGCTGCACATGCACCTGGTGGAGACCGCCTACCAGAAGGAATACGCTCGGCGCCGCGGTGACTGCACCGCGGTCGACTACATCGAGCGCTTCGGGCTGCTGACGTCGAACCTGACGCTCGGCCACGGCGTCTGGCTGAACGAGAGCGACATCGGCAAGCTCGCGGCCGCGGGCTCCTGCGTCTGCCACAACTGTTCCTCGAACTTCCGTCTCCGCTCCGGCGTCGCGCCGCTGAACCGCTTCGAGGCGGTGGGGATCAACACCGCGATCGGCCTCGACGAGGCCGGCATCAACGACGACCGCGACATGCTGCAGGAGATGCGCCTGGTGCTGCGCGCGCATCGCGTGCCTGGGATGGAGGAACTCGACGTCCCCACCCCGGCCCAGGTGCTGCGCATGGCGACGATCGGCGGGTCCCGCACCACGCCGTACCGGGAGACGCTGGGGACGCTGGAGGTCGGCAAGGGCGCGGACCTCTCCCTGATCGACTGGGAGAGCGTGGAATACCCCTATCTCGACCCGCTGACCTCGACGCTCGACGCCGTGATGCAGCGCGCCAAGGCCAGCGCGGTGAAGACGGTGATGTGCGACGGGGAGGTGATCTACCGCGACGGCGCCTTCACGAAGGTGGACCGCACCGCGGCGCTGAAGGCGTTGCACGACGATCTGGCGAAGGCGCTGTCGGATGACGAGGTGGAGCGCCGGAACCTGTCGAAGGCGCTGTTGCCGCATGCGCGGCGGTTCTACGCGGAGTACATCGATCCGGCGAAGCATGAGCCGTTCTATCGGCCCAGCTCTCGCGTGTGATCCCAGGGAGGGAAGGGGCGCACTCCTTCCCTCCCTGGACCCACCCATCCTCCTTTTTCTATCCCTTTCAGCGCGTGCCGGCGGCACCGGCCGAGCACCCTGCCCCGCTCGTGCCCGCGGCACTCGAAGTGACAAAAAAAGGAGGGTTGGGGTTTGGGGAAGGGAGTTCTCTCCCTTCCCCAATCTTCACTCCAGGTCCTCGAGACCGAGCGCCCGCAGCCGCCCCCGCTCCTCATCCCACCCCGGCCTGTCCTTTACGTTCAGGAACAGGTGCACCGGCTTCTCCAGCAGCGCCGTCAATTCCTGCCGCGCACGCCGGCCGATCTCCTTGATCTTCTGCCCCTTGTCGCCGATCACGATGGCCTTCTGCGTGGGCCGCGAGACATAGATCGTGCAATCGATCCGCACGCTGCCGTCGTCGCGCTCGGTCCACTGCTCCGTCTCGACCGTCGCGTGGTGCGGCACTTCCTCATGCGTCTGACGCAGCACCTGCTCGCGCACGATCTCGGCGGCCAGCATGCGGTTGGGCAGGTCGGTCAACTCGTCCTCGGGGAACAGGAACGGCCCGGGCGGCACCACCTCCGCCATCTTCTCCAGGAGGCGATCGAGGCCGCGCGCCTTCTCGGCCGAGATCATGAAGGTCTCCGCCATGCCCGGCACCAGCGCGTTCAGCTCCGCGGTCAGCGGTAGCAGCGTCGGCGGCGCGACCAGATCCACCTTGTTCAGCACCAGCCAGACCGGCACCTTCCCGGCCCCCTTGGCCAGGCGTTCGGCGATCGCCCGCACCGGCTCCGTGATCCCGGCCCGCGCATCGACGATGAACAGCGCGAGGTCCGCATCCT
>JAIYAI010000512.1 GCA_027489135.1 Acetobacteraceae bacterium | reverse complement strand
CAGCACGGTGTTGCCGTCGGGCTCGGCGCGGGCCGCGGCCTCGGTCCCCACCACCAGGCCGGCGCCGGTGCGGTTCTCGATCACCACGGTCTGGCCGAAGACCTGGCCCGCGGCCTCCGCCACCACGCGTGCGACGACGTCCGTCGTGCCGCCGGCCGCGAAGGGGACGATGGCCCGGATGGGCTTGTCGGGCCAGGCGGCCTGCGCGCGCAGCACGCCCGGCGCGGCGAGCAGCGGCAGGGCGCCCAGCAGCGCGCGACGCGACGATAGGAGGGCCGCGCCCACAGGGCGCCAGGGATGAAGGATCTGGGTCATGGCGTGACGTTGGCTCCCGGCAGGGGGCGCTGTGTGCCACCGGCAGGGGCCCGGGGACAAGAGGGACGGGTTTCGCGTGACATCAGCGCGATAGCCGACAAGGCGGACAAAATCGCGGGCGGCCCGTCGCGACGCGGGCCGGAGCGAAATTGCAGCCCTGTCAAACACCTGGCCGCTTCACCGGACAAATGCGCCCGCCCGGCACAAGACCCGCGCACGACGCCCCCGGCACGGCCAGGGGACGGACATGAAGCACGCAGGGCGGTGCGGGGAGGGTGCCGGCGCATGGGCCGCAGTATCGCAGGAAAAATTTCCTTTCGCAAGCAATCCGTACGCGGCCGGTCCCCGGGCGCGACGCCGCCGAAGCGACCGCGTGAACTCGCCGAGGTCCGAGCGGAGCATCGCCCATACCCGAATGGACAGGCTTTTCGGCGGCCTGTTAACGCTGCGGAGGCTCTGCCAGAACCTCGCATGGTTCCGGATGGACACCAAGTATCGCGCGGCAAACGGCGCCAGGCTTCGCCTGGATGACAACCTGCCGCGCCGGTCCGGCGCCTCCGATGACATCATGGCCCAGTCGGTCGCCCAATCAGGAGTGCTTTGCATGCTTCGCCCCCTGCCACGCCGCGCCGTCCTCGCCGCCCCGCTCGTCATCACCGGCGTGCCGCTGACCGCCCGCGCCCAGGCGGCCTGGCCGGAGCGCCCCGTGACGCTGATCGTCCCCTGGGCGCCGGGCGGGTCGAACGACGTCGTCGCCCGCATGGTCGCGCCGGGGCTGGAGAGCCGCTTCGGCCAACCCTTCGTGGTGGAGAACCGACCTGGTGGCGGCGGCTCCCTCGGCATGGGCATGGTGGTGCGGGCCCGGCCGGACGGGCTGACCCTGCTGATCTCCTCCGCCTCCAACCACGTCTTCCATCCGCTGATCTCGCCGGACCTCGGCTACCAGGTGCCCGACGCGCTGGCGGGCGTGGCGATGATGGTCGATGTGCCGAACGTGGTGGCCGCGACCAACGGGCTCGGCGTGAACAGCATCCCGGAACTGGTCGAGAAGATCCGGGCGACCCGCGGCGGTGTCGCCTTCGCCTCCTCCGGCGTCGGCTCCTCGAACCACCTGGCGGGCGAGTTGTTCAAGCTGCGCGCCAATCTCGACATGACGCATGTCCCCTATCGCGGCGGCGGGCAGGCGATGCCGGACCTGATCGGGGGGACGGTGCCCGTGGGCTTCCTGAACCTGCCGACCGTGTCGGGGCCCGCCGCGGCGGGGCGGGTGAAGCTGCTGGCCGTCGGCAGCGACACGCGCGTGGCCAGCCGCCCCGAGATCCCGACGGTGCAGGAGGGCGGCGTGCCGAACTATGCCGTCCGCTCCTGGACCGGCCTCTTCGCGCCGAAGGCGACGCCGGCGCCGATCGTCGAGCGGATCTCGGCAGCGATGAAGGAGATCCTCGAGCAGCCCGCCATCAGGGGCCGGCTGGTCGATGGCGGCAGCGAGCCGATCTGGTCCTCGCCGGCGGACACGGACCGCTTCGTGGTGTCGGAATACGCCCGCTGGCAACCGGTGGTGAAGGCGGCGAACGTCAAGCCGGAGTAGTCGCGCAAGCCCTCCCCCGCCGGCGGGGGAGGGTTGGGTGGGGGTGGAGGCTGCCAGCGCAGCGCTTTGACGCCACCGCCATCCCCGCCCCTTCCCCCGCCAGCGGGGGAACGGAGAGGCGCTCAGACCGCGGTGGCGAGCCCCCGCGTGTTCGACTTGATGTCGGCGGTCGCCGTCGCGCCGGCGAGCTTGCCGAAGACGGCGCCGTTGATCAGCCCCGACCCGCCCGGATAGTTGAAGTAGAAGATCCCGCCCACCAGCTCGCCGCAGGCATAGAGGCCGGGGATCGGGTTCTGGTCGGCGTCCAGCACGCGGGCCTCGGTGTCGATGCGCAGCCCGCCGAAGGTGAAGGTGATGCCGCAGCCGACCTGGAAGGCCTTGAAGGGCCCGGTATCCACGGTGTTGGCCCAGTTGGTCTTGTCGACCGCGAGGCCTTCGGTGCGGCGCCCGTCCTTGACGTTCGGGTTGAACGGGATGTCCTGGCGCACCGCGGCGTTGTAGGCGCGGATCTCCTCGAGGAAGGCCTTCGGGTCCACGCCCTCCAGCTTCTCCGCCAGCTCCTCGAGCGTATTCGCCTCGACCTTGGTCACCTGCTTGATGCGGTACTCGTCGCGGAGCTGCTTCTCGACCTTCGCGTCGAAGACCTGCCAGGCGAAATTGCCGGGCTGCTCCAGCACGATGCGGCCGTACTTGGCGTAGGTGTAGTTCCGGAAGTCCGCGCCCTCGTCGAGGAAGCGCTTGCCATTGGCGTTGATCAGCACGGACCAGGGGTAGGAGTGCTTCTGGAAGGCGTCGCCGACCGCGAGGTCGCCGTATTCCGGCGCGTTGAAGTCCCACTGCACGGCATGGCAGCCGGAGTAGTTGCCGAAGGGCGAGGCGCCGATGTCGAGCGCCATCTTGATGCCATCGCCCGTGTTGAAACGCGTGCCGCGCACCTTCGCCAGTTCCCAGCCCGGGCCGAGGTAGCGCGTGCGCATCTCGGCATCGCCCTGGAAGCCGCCGGCGGCGAGGATCACGGTCGGCGCCTTGATGTCGTAGATGCGGTCGGCGGTCTTCACCTGCACGCCCTGCACCTTGAAGCCATCATAGAGGATCTTCTGCGCCCGGGTGCCGTAGCGGATGTCGATGCCGCGCTTCTTCGCGGATTCCGTCTCCGCCGCGACCAGGCCCGGCCCGCCGCCCCAGGCGGCGACGGTCAGCCCGCCCCAGAACTTGAAGCGGCCATCGATCTTGAAGGCCTGCTGGCCCCAGATCGGCACGAATCGCACGCCCTTGCCGCGCAGCCACTTCATCGTCTCGAAGCTGCGGCGCACCAGGATCTCGCAGAGGTTCGGATCGGTGCGGTTGCGGGTGACGCGGAACATGTCGTCGAAGAACTGGTCCTCGTCATAGGTGCCGAAGTCGGTGATGGCGATCTCGTCCTCGGTGAGATCCGGCATGATCTCCTTCAGGTCCTCGACGCCGCGATAGGCGAAGCGGATGTTGCCGGCGGTGAAGCGGGTGTTGCCGCCGGCCTCGTCCTCCGGCGCGCGCTCCAGCACCACCACGCGGGCGCCGTTCTCCTGGGCCGAGAGGGCTGCGCAGAAGGCGGCATTGCCGCCGCCGATGACGATGACGTCGAAGCTATCCTGGGACATGGGCTCGGTTCCTACCCCTGATCTCTGTGTGCGGGTGTATACGGACGGGTCACGGCGCCCTCAAGCCGGGGCGGCGGCGGCGAGCGCCAGCCGCGCCTCGTGCGCGGCGGCGATATGGGCGCGGGCGGCGGCCTCGGCGCCCGCCTCGTCGCGGGCGGCGATGGCGGCGACGATGCGGGCGTGCTCGGCCTGGGCGGCGCGGGCGCGGCCGGGCTGTTCCAGCGTGGTCGGGCCGAGCAGCAGCAGCGCGTCGGACAGCGCGGAGAGCGAGCGCAGCAGGTAGCGGTTATGCGCGGCCTGATGGAGGGCGCGGTGGAAGCGCCGGTTGTGCTCCGCCGCGGCCTCGGGCGGCAGCGCTGCCTCCTCCTCGACCAGGCGTTGCAGCAGGCCGATATCGGGGCGGCCCGCGTTCTGCGCGGCGAGGCGGGCGGCCGTGCCCTCCAGCGCCTCGCGCATGACGTAGAGTTCGTCGACCTCCGCATGGTCGTATTGCGCGACGCAGAGCCCCCGCCCCGGCAGCGGCACGACGAGACCCTCCGCCTGCAGGCGGCGGATCGCCTCCCGCACCGGCGTGCGGGACATGCCGAAGGTCTCGGCGATCTCGGTCTCCAGCACGCGCTGGCCGGGGCCGAGGCGGCCCTGGCGCAGCGCCTCGCGGAAGCGGTCATAGGCCTGGTCGGACAGGCTGAGGGTCGCGGGGGGGGCGAGCACGAGCCGTGTATACGCGCGTATCCGAAAGCGCGGCAAGCCTATTCCGGCTTCAGCCCCGCCAGCGCGATGGCGCGCTTCGACCGCTCCACCTCCGCCGCGATCTCCCGCGCGAAGCCCTGCGGCGTCGCCTGCTCGGCGCTCGCCACCTCGGCGCCGAGCGCGGCCAGCCGCTCGCGCGTTGCTGGTTCCGCCATCACCGCGGCGAAGGCGGCCGAGAGTCCGGCCAGCACCGGCGGCGGCAGGTTCGCCGGCGCCAGGATACCGTTGAAGGTGCCCATGTCGGCGTCGCGGATGCCAACCTCGCGCAGCGTCGGGATGTCGGGGATGGCGGCGGAGCGGTTGGCGTCCGCCACGGCCAGGATGCGCGCGCGGCCGTCGCGGTGCAGCGGCAGGGCGGTGGCGATCTGGTCGAAGACCAGCGGCAGGTTGCCGGCCAGGAGGTCGGAGATCGCGGGGCCGCTGCCGCGATAGGGGATATGCGCGATGGAGACGCCGGCGGCGGCGTTGAACAACTCGATCGCCAGGTGGTTGGAGGAGGCGATGCCCGGCGTGCCGGCGCCGATCGTCCCCGGCGGGCGGGACTTCAGCAAGGCGACCAACTCCTGGATGGTCTTCGCCGGCATGGCGGGGCCGGCGACGAGCACGATGGGTACGCGGATGACCATGCCGATTGGCTGGAGGTCCTTGATCGGATCGTAGGCGATGTGGGCCTGCAGCAACTGGTTCACCGCGACGGGACCGTTCGAGCCGTTCATCAGGGTCAGCCCGTCGGGCCGGGCCCGCGCCACCTCCGCGCCGCCGATGCTGCCGCCCGCGCCGGCGCGGTTCTCGACCACAACGGGCTGGCCCAGCCGCTCGGACAGGCGTGGCGCGAGCAGGCGGGCGACGACGTCCACCGTGCCGCCCGGCGGGAAGGGCGCGATGATGCGCACCGGGCGGTCCGGCGCCCAGCCGCCTTGCGCCCCTGCAGGCCGGGCGAGGGCAAGCGGCGCCAGCAGCGCGGCGCGACGGGAAAGCGGCATACCGGACGTCCCTGCGGATTGTGTTTCGTCCATCCTCCGCGCGCGACCGGTTCCGCGCAAGCGGCAGCGGGTGCTAGCCTTCCGCCAACGCCAAGCCCTTGGGGGAATCGCCATGAAAGCCGCCGTCCTGCACGCAACGAACCAGCCGATGACGGTGGAGGAGGTCAGCCTCTCGAAGCCGAAGGCGCGGGAAGTGCTGGTGCGCACCGCCTATGCCGGACTCTGTCATTCGGACCTGCATTTCATCGAGGGGCTCTACCCCCACCCGCTCCCCGCCGTGCTGGGCCATGAGGTCGCCGGCGTGGTCGAGCAGGTCGGCAGCGACGTCACCTACCTGAAGCCGGGCGACCACGTGATCGGGTGCCTGTCCGTCTTCTGCGGTGCCTGTTCCTACTGCACCTCCGGCCGCACCGTGCTGTGCGACAATGCCGAGGTGAAGATGCTGCCCGGCCAGTCGCGGCGCCTGTCCTGGCAGAAGGAGGGGCCGATCAACCAGTTCCTCAACCTCTCCGCCTTCGCCGAGAACCTGCTGGTGCACGAGAACGCGCTGGTGAAGATCGACCCCGAGATCCCGCTGGACCGCGCGACGCTGGTCGGCTGCGGCGTGATGACCGGCGCGGGCGCGGTGATGAACACGGCGCGCATCCCGGCGGGATCGACGGTGGCTGTCATCGGCTGCGGCGGCGTCGGGCTGGCGGCGGTGAACGGGGCCGCCATCGCGGGCGCCTCGCGCATCATCGCCCTCGACACCCAGCCCACCAAGCTTGACCTGGCGCGGGAGATGGGCGCGACCGACACCGTGCTGGTCGGCAACGACGACCCTGTGCAGGCGGTGAAGGACCTCACAGGTGGCGGCGTCGAGTACAGCTTCGAATGCCTCGGGCTGAAGAGCACGGCCGAGCAGTCCTTCGCCATGCTGCGGCCGGGCGGGACGGCGACCATCGTCGGCATGGTGCCCTTCGGGCAGAAGATCGAGCTGCACGGCTTCGACTTCCTGCGCGAGCGCAAGATCCAGGGCAGCTCCATGGGCAGCAACCACTTCCGCACCGACATGCCCCGCCTGCTGACCCTGTGGCAGCAGGGCAAGCTGAAGCTCGACCATCTGATCTCCGCCAAGATCAAGCTCGACGAGATCAACGAGGGCTTCCAGCGCATGAAGACGGGGCTGGTGGTGCGGCAGTTGATCGATTTCGGCGTCGCTCCCTGAGATGGAGCGCGACCTCCCCACCTGGCGCTCCCTTCTCTACGTCCCGGCCACCCAGCCGCGCTTCGTCGAGAAGGCGCATACCCGCGGCGCCGATGCGATCATCCTCGACCTCGAGGATGCGGTGGCGCCGTCCGAGAAGGACGCCGCGCGCGCCGCGCTGAAGACCGCGGTGCCCACCGTCCGGCAGGGCGGCGCCGATGTCTGCGTGCGCGTGAACCGTCCCCTGCGCATGGCGGTGCCCGACATCGACGCCGCCATCGCCGCCGGCGCCGACGTGCTGATCCTGACCAAGCTGATGGGTCCCGACCATGTCCGCCTGCTGGCCGAGCACATGACGGAGGCCGAGGCCGCCGCCGGCGTGCCGATCGGGCGCACCAAGGCGATCGGCCTGGTCGAGACCGCCGACAGCCTGTCGAAGATGGAGGCGATCGCGTCAGCCTCGCCGCGGATGGTGGCGATGGGCGTCGGCGGGGAGGATCTCGCCACCGATCTCGGTGCCGAAGCCACCCCCGATGCGCTGGACCTGCCGAAACGCCTCTGCGTGCTGGCGGCGCGGGCGGCGGGGATCCTGCCGCTCGGCTTCATCGGCACGGTGGCGGGGATGGGGAGCCTCGACGACTATCGCGCCATGCTGCGGCGGTCGAAGCAGATCGGCTTCGCCTGCGCCAGCGCCATCCACCCCATGCACATCCCCGTGCTGAACGAGGAGTTCGGCGCGCGGCCCGAGGAGGTCGCCCGTGCCGAGCGCATGGTCGCCGCCTTCGAGGAAGCGCTCGCCCGCGGCGTCGGCGCCGTCACCTTCGAGGGGCAGATGATCGACGGCCCCGTGGTGGCGCGCGCCTACAACCTGCTCAAGCGCGTGAAGCGCTGAACGCACGAAGGGCCGGCGGGGTCTCCCCCGCCGGCCCCGTGGCGACCGCGGCTCAGCGCTTTGGCGCGCGGAACCGCGGATCATCCGGATCGCGAAGGGTCGGGTCCTCGTTCTCCGGATGCGCGCCACTGATGTTCGTGCCGGCGACCTCGTCCACGCCGCGCGACAGCTTGGTGCCCGGCGGGTTGCCGGGCGCGCCATCCGGCTGGACGGGGATGATCCTGCCGTCGTCCGGCACGCCGCCCGGCGCGCTGCGCCGCGTCTCGTTGCCCGGATAGGCGCCCGAGACATTGGTGCCCGCCGCCTGGTCCAGGCCACGCGACGCCATGGTGCCAGCGGGATTGCCGGGCGTGCCGTCGCGTGCGGCCGACATGCCAGGACGCGCCTCGTTCTCGGGATGCGCGCCGCTGATGTTCGTCCCCGCGACCTGGTCCACGCCACGCGAGAGCATGGTGCCGGGCGGGTTGCCGGGCGTGCCGTCCGCCGCGCTCTCGTCGTAGCGGCTCCACCCGCCGGCGGTGTATTCGCCGCGCCGCGCCGCCGTATCGACCGGGTTGTGCGCGGCGAGGATGCGCTCGGCCTCGGCCGCCCGCGTCTCCTCCGTGCGCACCGTCACCAGGGTGCCGCCGCGGCGCACACCCTCCGCATAGACATGCGCATCGGCCTCCTCGACGCCGGCACTGGTCAGGCCGCCGAGCAAACCGCCCGCCGCCGCGCCAACGCCGGCGCCGGTCAGCGCCGCGATCAGCCAGCCCGCGGCCACGACGGGGCCAAGCCCCGGAATGGCGAGGGAGCCGAGGCCGGCGAGCAGCCCCGCGCCACCGCCGACCAGGGTGCCGATCGTGGCCCCCGTCCCGGCGCCCGACCCGGTGGTGCTGTCATCGTTGTCGGCGCGCGATTCGGTCCCGCTGTTGCGGGAGACCAGGCTGATGTCGTCGTGGTCGAAGCCGGCGGCTTCGAGTCCGCGGATCGCGGCGCTGGCGTCGGCGTAGCTGTCATACATCCGGGCGATGGTCCGGGTGGCCATGGCGTCTCTCCTGCGTTGGGGGTTGGTCAGCGCGCCAGCGGCGCGACATTGCCGCGGTAGTCGAGACCGACCTCGACCGCGCTGCCGCCGCGCGACCCGGTGCCGCGCCAGATGCCGCTGTCGTCCTTGCGCAGCCCCTGGATGTTGGTGAAGCCGGCGGCCTCGATGCGGCTGCGCGCCTGGCCCTCGGTAAAGCTGTTGGCGCCGGGCTCAAGCGGGCCGGTGCGCGTGCCGGCATCGACCGTCGCGGCGGCATTGCCGGAGGTCGTGTCGCCGCGCGTGGTCGCCGTGGTGCCGGCCGGCGCCTGCGCCGTCGTCGTCGCGGCACTACCGGCCCCGCTGGGATTGTTGCCCGTGCTCTGCGCGCTGTTGACAGACGCGTTCGGCGCCCGGTTTCCGGTGGCCGGCGTCATCTGGTTGACGTGCGCGGGCGTGTTGGGCGGCGGGTTGTTGCCGATGGCCGGGGAGCCCGGCGCATGGGCCCCCTGGCCGGCGGCCATGCCCTGGTCCGGCGTCGCGGGGCGCAGGTTGTCGGCCCGTGTCGCTGGCGTATTGGCGGAGGGCTGCGTCACCGCGGGCGGGATCGCGCTGGTGGCGGGGGGCGTGGTGGTCTGGGCCAGCGCCGGCAGGGACGCGACGGTCCCGATCAAGGCGAGGCGAAACATCATCGTGCGCATGGTGTCCTTCCCGTGAGGCGTGACGGACGCCGATGCGTCCTCCGCCTCCTCAACGGCAAAGCGGGGGCGGCGTTCCCCGACGATCCGCGGTGGAAAGGTTCCGCAGGTGCCCAGGCGGTGCGGCTTCGGTCGCAGCCCGCTTGCTGGCAGGGATGTCGTGGCGACCGGCCGCTACACGGCGAACAACACGGGTCCCGCCAGCTCGGCCGCTGGCGTCGGACAGTTCGTGTCCGAGAAGGAGGTGAGCCTGCTCTGGTGGGATGTTGCTGGTGCCGGCGGCGAGGCCGCCGTCGTCATCGCCGACCTGACGGGTTCCAGGAAGTGCAACGGCGCGGCAATCACCGTTGTCGCGTGACCGCACCGATCAGCGTCGATCGATCCCGCCCGCGCCAAGCACGTGGCCGTCGGCCCTGCATGCATGGACGTGTTCAGGGGCGGCGCCTTGATCCGGCGGGATCGGCGGCGCGCCGTTGCTTCGCTAAAGCTGCTGCGCGCCGAAGGTGTCGCAGGCGCGGAGGTCGCCGCTCTCCAGCCCGCGGCGGAACCAGCGCACGCGCTGGGCGGAGCTGCCATGGGTGAAGCTCTCCGGCACCACATGCCCCTGGGCGCGCCGCTGCAGCCGGTCGTCGCCGACGGCCGCCGCGGCGTTCATGCCCTCCTCGATATCGCCGCGTTCGAGGATGTTCTTCGCCGCCTGGGCGCGGTTCGCCCAGACGCCGGCGAAGCAGTCGGCCTGCAGCTCGACCCGCACCTGCAGGGCATTGCCTTCGGCCTGGCTCATGCCGCGGCGCATCTGGTCGACGCGCGCGAGGATGCCGAGCAGGTTCTGCACATGATGCCCGACCTCATGCGCGATGACATAGGCCTGGGCGAAGTCGCCGGCGGCGCCGAGCTTGCGCTCCATGTCGCGGAAGAAGGCGAGGTCGAGATAGACCTTGTGATCGCCAGGACAGTAGAAGGGCCCGACCGCACTGCCGGCGATGCCGCAGGCGGACTGCACCTGGCCGGTGAAGAGCACGAGGCGCGGCTCCTCGTAGCGGCGGCCGGCGGCCTGGAAGGCCTGGGTCCAGACATCCTCCGTCGTCGCCAGCACCTGGGCGACGAAGCGGCGCATGTCTTCCTGCCCCGGCGGCACGGCCTCGCTGTGCTGCGACGTGGGCACGGAGCGGCCCTGGTCCGGCCCGCCCGCGGCGTCGAAGAGGATGCTCGGATCGACGCCGAGCGCCAGCGCCAGGACCAGCAGGATCACGCCGCCGATGCCACCGCCCGCAATGCGGATCGGGAAGCCGCCGCCGCCGCCGCCGCCGAAGCGCCCGCCACCGCCGCGGCGGTCTTCGACATTCTGGCTTTCGCGTTCGTCGCCGAGCCGCATGGCGGTATCCCTTCCGGATGAGGCGCGCCGTCAGCCCTCTCGGATCACGCCGGCCGCGCGCAGACGCGTGAACTCCGCCTCGCCGAGAACGGGTGCGAGGATCGCGGCATTGTGCTCGCCGAGCTTCGGCGCGGGGCGCGCCAGGATGCCCGGCGTGGCGGAGAGCTTCGGCACCGCGCCATGCATCGGCAGCCAGCCCTCCGGCATCTCCTCGTCCGGCACCTCGATCACCGCCTCGCGCTCCATCACGTAGCGGTCGGTCTCTAGCATCCCGGCGTCCATGATGGGGCCGATAGTGACGCCCGCGGCGTCGAACTTGGCCAGCGTCTCCGCCAGGGTCAGCCCCGCGATGTGGTCGGCGACGATGCCGTCGAGCTCGATGCCGTTCTTCACCCGGTCGGCATTGGTGCGGAATTTGGGGTCTGTGATCAGCTCCTCCCGCCCGATCGAGCGCAGCAGCTTCTCCGTCATGCCCTGCGTGCTGGCCGAGAGGCAGACCCAGCCGCCATCCTTCGTGCGGTAGGCATTGCGCGGCACGGCATTGGTGCTGCGGCTCCCCGTTCGTGGCTTGAGGGTCCGGTTCAGCTTCCAGTTGGCGTGCTGCGGTTCCATCATCACGTGGATGGGCTCGAACAGCGAGACGTCGATCACCTGGCCCTGGCCGGTTGCCTCCGCATGGCGCAGCGCGATCATCGCCGTCGCGGCGCCGTAGAGCCCGGCATAGCCATCCGCCATGTACATGGGCGGCAGGACGGGCTCGCGGTCCGCGAAGCCGTTGACGGCGGCGAAGCCGGAATAGCCCTCCACCAGCGTGCCGAAGCCGGGCTTGTGCGAATAGGGCCCGTCCTGGCCCCAGCCGCTGACCCGCACGATGACGAGGCGTGGGTTGATCGCCAGCAGGTCCGCCGGCGCAAGGCCCATCACCTCCAGGATGCCGGGGCGGAAGCTCTCCACCAGCATCGAGGCATCGCGCACCAGCTTGCGCACGACCTCCACCGCTGCGGGGTTGCGCAGCTCGAGGCAGATGGAGTGCTTGTTGCGGCTCAGCGTCTTCCAGGTCGTGGAAATGCCCTTGATGCGCCAGTGCCGCAGCGTGTCGCCCTCCGGCGGCTCCACCTTGATCACCTCGGCGCCGTGGTCGGCCAGCACCTTGGTCAGCATGTTGCCCGCGACCAGGCGCGAGAGGTCGACAACGCGCACGCCCTGGAGGGCGCCGGTCGCGGCGGGGTCGAAGGCCTTGCGGCTGGGCGTGGGGGTCGTGCTCATGCGGGGCGGCCGATCGTCGCTAGCGTGCTCATTCCGGCTTGATGTTGGCAGCCTGGGCGATCTGGCGGAAGCGGATCATGTCGGCGGCGAGGATCTTCGGGAATTCGTCGAGGCCGACCGGGGCCGGTACCGCCCCCTCGTAGCTGTAGATCCGTGCGAGGGCCGGGTCGCCGAGCGCGCCGACCGCCGCGGCGTGGATCGCGGCGCGCATGTCGGTCGACAGGCCGCGCGGCGCGAACAGCCCCCACCAGATGTCGAAGGACCAGTCCACGCCCTGCTGCTTTACGGTCGTGACAGGCGGGATGCCCTCGGTCGGCGGGGCGCCGTCGGCCGTCGCGGCGAGCAGCCGAACCCGGTTCTCCCGGATGGCGGCCGAGGCGGAGGCGACGGTGGTCAGCATCACCTGGATGTTGCCGGCGATCAGGTCCGTCACCGCCGGCGCCGTGCCGCGATAGGGCACGTGCGCCATCTCGATCCCCGCGGCCTGGCTGAAGCTCTCCGAGATGAAGTGGTTGATCCCCCCCGCGCCGGAGGTGCCGTAGTTCAGGCTGCCGGGCCGGCGCTTCGCCAGCGCGACGAGTTCCTTAACATCCTTCGCCGGCACCTGCGGATTGACCATGATGAAGAAGGGCGCGCGCGCCAGGGTGGTGATGGCGTCGAAGTCGCGCTCCGGATCCCAGGTGGTGCGCTGGACGATGGAGGCCGTGGGGACGGAGACGGAGGCGACCATCAGCGTGGTGCCGTCGGCCGGAGAGCGTGCCACCTGCTCCGCGCCGATGGCACCCGCCGCGCCGGCCCTGTTCTCGATGACGAAGGGGGTGCCGGTGCGGGCCTGCAGGCGCTCGGCCAGCGGCCGGGCGAAGACGTCGTTGGACCCGCCCGGCGGGAAGGGGACGAGGACGCGCACGGGCCGTGTCGGCCAGACCGGGGATTGCGCGAAGGCGGGCAGCGGCAGCGTCGCCGCCAGGGCTGTCAGGAGATGCCGCCGGTTCATGCTCGCGTCCCTAGTTCGCCGGCGCGACATCCTGCGGCCGGGTGCGTTCATCCGCCCTGCCATCATGGCGGAGGCCCCTTCGCATCGCCCAGACATTGACCTGGAAATGGATGGGCATGATCGCGACATCCTCCGCGATCGCCATCCGGGTCGCCGCCTGCAGCACCCGCTCGCGCTCCGCAGCATCCAGGATCTGCATGGCGCGGAGCATCTCCGCATCGAAGGCGGGGTTGGAGTAGCGGCCCCGGTTGACCGCGCCAAGGCCGCGCTGCGGGTCGTAGGTGCCCATCGTCGCCCGCATGCCGGCGGAAGGCTCGCCCGAGGCGCTGCCCCAGCTCACGAAGAAGGCGGTGAACTCCTGCCGCCCCGCCTTGCTGATGAAGGCGGCATAGGGGGCGACATCGACCGTGGTGCGCACGCCGATGCGCGTCCACATCTGGGCGATGGCCTGCACGATGCGGGCGTCGTTGATGTAGCGGTCGTTCGATCCGTGCAGGGTGAGGCGGAAGCCCTGTGGGTAGCCGGCCTCGGCCAGCAGTCGGCGGGCCTGGTCGGGGTCGGCCTCCGGCACTGGGATCGCCGGGTCGTAGCCATAGGCGCCGGGCGGCATGAACTGGTTGGTCGGAATCGCCACCCCTTCCATCACGCGGTCGGTGATGGCACGGCGATCCATGGCGATGGACAGGGCCCGACGCACGCGCAGGTCGCGCATTGGGTTGCGGGGCAGCGGCTTGCCGTCATTGTCCGTGGCGAAAGGCGTCGGCCCATCCCGTGAATGGTCGAGCGCGAGATAGACGTGCCGCAGGCTGCCCTTCTCCGACAGGGTGAAGCGGCTGTCGCGGCGCAGGCGCGCGATGTCGCCGGTCGGCACCTCGGAGATGAACTCGACATCCCCGGCCAGGAGTGCTGCGACGCGCGTGCTGTCGTTGGTCATGATGCGGTAGGTCACGCGCTGCCAGTGCGGCTTCGGGCCCCAGTAGTCGTCGTTGCGCGTCACCTCCAGCCGGTCGCCGCTGCGGAAGCTGGCGTACCGCCAGGGTCCGGTGCCAACCGCGAGGGTGCCGGCGTTGAAGCCCTCCGTCGTCGCATCCTTGTGGATGGTCCGGCTGAGGATGGGCACCTGCGCGATGTCCACCGGCAGCACCGGGGACACGCCGCCAGTGCGCAGCCGGAAGGTCCGGTCGTTGATGATGTCGACGCGCGTGACCTGGCGGGAATAGACGCCGAAGCTGCCGGGGCTGTTCGCCACGGTCGGCACGCGGGCGATGGTGAAGGCGATGTCCTCGCTGGTCAGCGGCGTGCCGTCATGGAAGCGCACCCCGGGGCGGAGCGTGAACTCCCAGCCGTCGCCATCCTCCGAAGGGCGCCAGGACTGCGCGAGACCGGGGACGAGGCGGGAGTTGTCGTCCTGGTCCAGCAGCGTCGAGAAGATCATCGACGCCACCGCGTTGTTCGGTCCGAAATTGTGGAAATGCGGGTCGAGCGAAGTCACCGGGCTGCCGGCGCCCATGGTGAGCGTCTGCGCCTGCAGCGGCAGCGCGACCAGGGCCGCGAGCGCGGCGAGGCGGAGCGCCTTCACGGCAGGCCTAAGTCCCGCGCGCCTCACGGCGCGACGTCCTCCTCGGCCACCACCGGATTGCGGAGGATGCCGATGCCGCTGATCTCGATCTCCACGACGTCGCCCGGCACGAGCCAGGGCGGGGGCTTGCGCGCATGCGCCACGCCCTCAGGCGTGCCGGTGGCGATGACGTCGCCCGGTGAGAGCGGCGTGAAGGCGGAGATGTATTCGATCAGCGCTTGCACGTTCAGGATCATGTCGCCCGTGCTGGTGCGCTGGCGCTGTTCCCCGTTCACGCGGGTGGTGAGCGTCAGCGCGGCGGGGTCCGGGATCTCGTCCGCCGTGACCAGCCAGGGGCCGAGCGGGCCGGTATGCGGGAAGTTCTTTCCCGCCGTCACCGAATGCTTCTGGTAGTCGCGCACGGAGCCGTCGTTGAAGATGGAATGGGCGGCGACGTGATCGAGCGCGCGGGCCGCCGGGATGTGCCGGCCCGGCCTGCCGATGATGACGGCAAGCTCCCCCTCGTAGTCGAAATGGGTGGAGTTTCTGGGTCGCCAGAGCGGCGCGCCATGGCCGATGATGGTGTCGTCCAGGCGCGTGAAGATGCGCGGGTTCTCCGGCACCTCCCGCCCCGCTGATTCGGCGACATGGGCGCGATAGTTCAGCCCGACGCAGAGCACCTTGCGCTGCGGGTCCGGCACCGCCGGCAGCACGGTGACGGCGCCGATGCGGTGGTCCGCCGGCAGGTCGGCGAAGCGCGCGAGATCCGCCAGCGCCCCGGCGCGCAGCACGGCGGAGATGTCGGCGTAGGGGACGCGGCCGCCGAGGTCGATGATGCCGTCCGCACCGGTGACCAGGCCGAACGAGGCACGGCCGCCGATGGCGTAGGAGATGATCTTCATGGGTTCAGGCCGCCTTCAGCCACTGCCGCTGGAAGCCCTCGTCGAAGATCGTCTCCGCCATCACCTGGCAGCGCAGCATCAGGCGTTCCTCATTGGGGCCGTAGTCCGGGATGGCGTTGTGCAGGGTGCCGATATGGTCCCAGATCAGCACGTCGCCGACGGTCCACTGGTGCGCCCAGAGATACTTCTCCTGCAGCTGGTGCGCGAAGAGGTAGGAGAGCATGCGGTCGCTCTCCTCCTCGGGCAGCTCCATGATCCGCTCGGCATAGCCGGGGTTGCAGTAGAGCACCGTCTCGCCGCTGATCGGGTGCGGCATGAAGACGGGATGGAAGGCAGGCGGGCGCTTGGCGCGCTGTTCCGGCGACAGCGGCGCGCGGGCGCTGACGGGGCGGATGCGCATCTTCTCCCAGAACTTGTTGAAGTCGTGCCGCGCCGTCATGCCGGCCAGGCGCTGCTTCACCTCCTCGGGCAGGTCGCGATAGGCGGCGACGGTATTGGCGAAGAGCGTGTCGCCCAGCGGCTTCCCGTCCCGCATCGGCACCTTCACCGCGTAGAGGACGTTCACGAAGCCCTTGGTCTGGGTATAGGACATGTCCGTGTGCCAGTCCTGGCCCGCATCGGCGATGCCGATGGGCTCGCCGTTCTCCACGACGTTGGAGAGGATGCCCACCTCCGGCACCTCCTTGTGGTGGAACTTGCCGGTGACGCTGCCCTGGATCGATCCGAAGCGGCGGGAGAAGGCGCGGAGCTGCGCGGCGTCGATGGACTGGCCCGGGATGCGCAGCACGCCATGCGTGCCGAGCGCCTTCAGCATCGCCGCGAAGTCGGCGTCCGAGAGGGGCTGGCGCAGGTCCAGCCCCTGCACCGTGGCGCCCAGGATGGCGCCGGTTGGTTCGATGCGCATGGTTCGTGTCCTCCGGTGCCGGCGAGTCTGGCACCGGCAGGGCGGGGGTCAACCGCGGGGCACGGTATCCCCCAGCTTCCCGGCATCGGCGGCGCCGCGGTAGAGGATCGCAAGCGGCCGGTCGAGCGTCGCCTTGT
>JAIYAI010000628.1 GCA_027489135.1 Acetobacteraceae bacterium | reverse complement strand
CGTTCCTGATGCCGATGTCGGCTTTTACGATGCCCCAATGGTCGAGGATCAGCGCGTTGGTGATGACGGTGTCGACCGCTCCCTCGGCATTGGTCATCTGGCCCTGGCCCATGCCGTCGCGGATGACCTTGCCGCCGCCGAACTTCACCTCCTCGCCATAGGTGGTGAAGTCGCGCTCCACCTCGATGAAGAGGTCGGTGTCGGCGAGCCTGACCTTGTCGCCCGTGGTCGGGCCGAACATGGCGGCGTAGGCGCTGCGCGAGATCGTGGCGGGCATGGGCTCGCTCCTTGTATGAAAGCGTCAGATCGCGCCGGCGGCGATGGCGAGGCCGGCCGCGACGAGGCCCGCCCCCGCGATCCGCGCGGGCCAGCGCACAGAAATCCGGGCAAACAAAGCCGCCAGCGCAATGCCGGCGCCGTGCAACGCGAGGCTCGCGAGGATGAACCCGCCCGCGAAGGGCAGGGGGGCGCCGTGCAGCTCCATGCCGTGGGCCGCGCCATGGGCGAGGCCGAAGGCCGCGAGGGCGACGGCGCCAATCCAGACCGGCGCGGCAAGCCTGAGCGCGATGGCGGCCCCGAGCAGGATCACCGAGGCCGCGATCATCGCCTCCACGTGCGGCACGGCAAAGCCGGCCTGGACGATGCCGAAACCGGCAGCCATGGCGGTCACGAAGGCGGCCGGCCAGGCCAGCGTCGCGCCATGTCCGCGCAGCGCCGCCCAGAGGCCGACGGCGACCATGGCGAGCACATGGTCGAGCCCGCCGATCGGGTGGATGAACCCGGCCGAAAAGCCGCCGCCATGGCCCGGATGGGCGAGGGCGGGCGAGGCGGCGAGGAGGGCGCCGACGATGAGGGCGATGCGGTGGAGCTGCATGGGTCAGGTCCTGTGGCTGGCGAATCGTGCGGGTGAATGGTCCGGAAAACGCGTTCCCGTCGGACCGTCTTTGCGAGCGCAGCGAAGCAATCCAATCGCGCCGCTTCCCGCATGGAGGTCAATCGCGCCGGTCGCAGGGCTGGATTGCTGCGCTGCGCTCGCAATGACGGCGGGTGGTTCGGGCTGGCAAACCATCACAGCGCCCCCATCACCTTTTGCTGGAAGCCGTAGACCTCGCGCTTGCCGCTGAGCTCGACCAGCGTCACCTCGCGGGTCTGGCCGGGCTCGAAGCGCACGGCGGTGCCGGCCGCGATATCGAGGCGAAAGCCGCGGGCCTTGGCCCTGTCGAAGCTGAGCGCCTCGTTGCACTCGAAGAAATGGTAATGACTGCCGACCTGGATCGGCCGGTCGCCCGTGTTCGAGACGGTGAGCGTGACGGCGCGGCGGCCCGCGTTCAGCGTGATGTCGCCCGCGAGCGTCGTCACCTTGCCCGGCTCCAGCGCCAACGTGGCGGAGCGGATGGGCTCGTGCACGGTGACGAGCTTGGTGCCGTCCGGAAAGGTCGCCTCGACCTGCACGTCGTGGATCATCTCGGCGATGCCGTCCATCACCTGGTCGGCGGTGATGACATGGGCCCCGGCCTCCATCAGGTCGGCCACGGAGCGCCCGTCGCGCGCGCCCTCGACGACGAAGTCGGTGATGAGCGCCACCGCCTCCGGGTGGTTGAGCTTGACGCCGCGCTCGAGACGACGGCGCGCCACCATCGCCGCCATGGAGACGAGCAGCTTGTCCTTTTCGCGGGGGGAGAGGTTCATCGTCGGCCCTCGTCAGCGGTCTTGATCGGTCAGCACTGCCACACCCGCGGGAGCGGGGCGGCGAGGAAGGTCTCCAGGAACCGCGCCACGTCCTTTCGCAGGGATGACGGCGACGGTCCCGCGAAGCGGGCCACCAGCATGGACGACCAGGCGCTGGCTCCGCAATCACTCGTCGCGTTGGCGAGCGCGGCGCGTGCCTCATCGAGCCGCGCCTCGGCGTCCGGGGCGACATGGAGGATGGTCGCGACGGCCCGCGCGTCGCCGGCCACGGTGGGGTGCGCCAGGCCGCCCGCCAGCGTTCCATCGAGGCGGATCGCCTCCGCGAAGAGCAGCTTGCCGCCCCGGCGCACGCGCCAGCGGTCGCGGATCAGGCCGTCGCCGAGCGTCTCGCCCATGGCGACGCGGCCGAAGATCATCGCCTCGCACAGGGTCAGCGTGGCGGAGGGATCGATGTCGATGTCGAAGCGCCGGTCGAGGCGTGCGCCGGAGAACAGGATCGATTCCTGCGGCAGCCAGGCGAGCCTGGAGCCCCCGGCGAGCGCGAGGCGGACGTCGACCATGCTGCTGGCGCCGGTGGAGCGGTAGAGCTTCTCGGCCGACTGAGTTGTCGCCACCGCCTCGGCGCCGGCGTCGAGGGCGATGTCGACCGTGAGGCGGTCGCCGCCGGTCATGCCGCCGCCGGTGTTGATCATCACCGCCTCGCAGGGGCCGACGCGCGGGAAGCGGATGCGGTAGCCGCCGCTCTCGGACAGCTCGATCGCCTCCGTGCCGCGCGGACGCACGGCGAGGCGCATGCGCAGCCGACCCTCGGCGCGGACGTAGGACGGCAGGTCGCCGGACCCGCCCTGCCCGCCGCCAGCCGGCGTCTCACACGGAGAGGTGCCTGCGTACATCGCTCTCGACCATGTCCTGCTTGCGGCCGGCGAGCACGATCTGCCCGCGGTCCATCACCGCGAAACTGTCGCACAGGTCGCGGGCGAACTCGAAATACTGTTCGACGAGCAGGATCGCCATGTCGCCCTTGCTGCGCAGATAGGCGATGGCGCGGCCGATGTCCTTGATGATCGAGGGCTGGATGCCCTCCGTCGGCTCGTCCAGCACGAGCAGCGAGGGCCGCGTGACGAGCGCCCGGCCGATCGCGAGCTGCTGCTGCTGGCCGCCGGACAGGTCGCCGCCGCGCCGGTTCAGCATGTCCTTGAGGACGGGAAAGAGGTCGAAGATCTCGTCGGGAACGTAGCGGTCGGCGCGCTTGAGCGGCGCGAAACCCGTCTCGAGATTCTCCTTCACGGTGAGCAGCGGGAAGATCTCGCGGCCCTGCGGCACGTAGGCGATGCCGCGCCGCGCCCGGTCGTAGGGCGGCATCGAACCGAGCGGCTGGCCGTTCCAGGAGATGGACCCGTTGCGGACGGGCTGGATGCCCATGATGGCGCGCAGGAGCGAGCTCTTGCCCACGCCGTTGCGGCCGAGCACGCAGGTCACCTGGCCGGTCTCGGCGGTGAGCGAGACGCCGCGCAGCGCCTGCGCCGCGCCGTAGTAGAGGTCGATCCCGTCGATGGCGAGGGTGGTCATCTCAGCGCCCCAGATACACTTCGATGACGCGCTCGTTGGACGAGACCGCGTCGATGGTGCCCTCCGCCAGCACGGATCCCTCGTGCAGGCACGACACCTTGCAGCCGAGCGCGCGGACGAAGGCCATGTCGTGTTCCACGACGACGACGGCGTGGTCCTTCGCGATGGAGGTCAGGAGTTCCGCCGTCGATTCGGTCTCGGCGTCGGTCATGCCGGCGACCGGCTCGTCGACGAGCAGCAGCTTCGGATCCTGCGCCAGAAGCATGCCGATCTCCAGCCATTGCTTCTGGCCGTGCGAGAGGTCGGCCGCCATGCGGTGGCGGTGCTCGATGAGGCCGACCTTGACCAGGATCGGCTCCAGCTCGGATTCCTGTACGCCGTTGCGCCAGCCGAACAGGGACGACAGCGCGCCGCGCGGGCCCTTCTTGGCGAGGAGGATGTTGTCGATCACCGTGTGGAACTCGAACACGGTCGGCTTCTGGAACTTGCGGCCGATGCCCAGTTCCGCGATGGCCGCCTCGTCGAGCCGGGTGAGGTCGACGCTGCCGGCGAAGAGCACATCGCCGTCGTCGGGGCGCGTCTTGCCGGTGATGACGTCCATCATCGTCGTCTTGCCGGCGCCGTTGGGGCCGATGATGGCGCGCATCTCGCCCGCGCCGATGACCAGCGACAGGCTGTTGAGCGCCCGGAACCCGTCGAAGGAGACGCTGACGCCGTCGAGATAGAGCAGGGACTGGGTGAGCTGTTCCTCGGTCATGGTCCTACTCCGCGACCGCGGGCGCCGGGGCGCCCTCGCCGGCCGCCTTGCGCGCCGCCGCCTTTTCCTCGGCCCGGCGCTGGCTCCAGGCCGACAGCGTGCCGACGATGCCCTTGGGCAGGAACAGCGTGACGACGACGAAGATCGCGCCCAGCGCGAAGAGCCAGATCTCGGGGATCGCCCCGGTGAGCCAGGTCTTCGCCCAGTTGACGAGGACCGCGCCCAGCGCCGCGCCGACGAGCGTGCCGCGACCGCCCACGGCGACCCAGATGACCGCCTCGATGGAGTTGGCGGGAGCGAACTCGGACGGGTTGATGATGCCCACCTGCGGCACGTAGAGCGCGCCGGCGACCCCCGCCATGCAGGCCGACACGGTGAACGCCACGAGCTTGAACCGCTCGACCCGGTAGCCGAGGAAGCGGGTGCGGGATTCGGCGTCGCGGATGGCGACGAGGACCTT
>JAIYAI010000806.1 GCA_027489135.1 Acetobacteraceae bacterium | reverse complement strand
GGGCTCAGGCCCCCGGCGCCGTTAGCGCGGCCGCGGCCCCGCGGGTCACCCGCCCGGCGCCATGCTCACGCCCTGCTGCCCCCGCGTCGCCCAACCCGTCACCCGTCGCTCCAGCGCCTCCGCCACCCAGTACATCGCCACCCCCATCACCCCTGTCAGGACAAGCCCGGCGAAGACCAGCGGCACGTCGAAGCGCGACGACGCCACCATCATCAGCCGCCCGATCCCGGCATTGGGTGCCACGCTCTCCGCGATGATCGATCCCACGAAGGCCACCGTGATGGCGATCTTCAGCGAGGCGAAGAAATAGGGCATCGCCCGCGGCAGCCCGACCTTGGTGATGATGTCGATCGGCCGCGCGCCGAGCGCCCGCAGCACGTCACGCAGCTCGGGCTCCACCGTGGCGATGCCGGTCGCGACATTCACCACGATCGGGAAGAAGCTGATCAGGAAGGCGGTGATGATCGCCGGCAGGCTCCCGGTGCCGAACCAGATCACCAGCACCGGCACCACCGCGACCTTGGGGATGGAGTTGAACCCGATCAGCAGCGGGTAGAGCCCCCGATAGACCAGCGCCGAGGAGCCGATCGCCACCCCCAGCGCGAGCCCCGCGACGATCGCGAAGGCGAAGCCGACCGCCGTGGTGAACAGCGTCTGCGCCCCGTCCTGCAGCAGAGGCTGCCACCACTTCACCATGCTCGCCGCGATGGCGGAGGGCGCGGGCAGCAGGAAGGGCGGGATGTCGAAGACCCGGCAGGCGGCTTCCCAGATCAGGAAGAGCCCGCCCATCACCAGCCAGGGCAGCGCGGCTTCCAGCCTGCGTCGCCGGAGGGCCCGCGCCGCGGCCCGGGCGGCGCGGTCGTCAGGCGGCATCGGCCACCTCCTCGCCGCGTCTGGCCGCACTGATGTGGTCGCGCAGGCCGTGCACCAGGTCGACGAACTCGGGGGCGTAGGTGTCCTCCATCCGCCGCGGCCGGGCGAAGGGCACCGTGTGCTCGGCGATGATCCGCCCCGGCCGCGCGGACATCACCAGCACGCGGTCGGCCAGGAACGCCGCCTCCCGCAGGTCATGCGTCACCAGGATCACCGTCGGGCGCCGCGCGATCCAGACCTGCTGCAGCACGGCCCAGAGGTCCTCGCGCGTGAAGACGTCGAGCGCGCCGAAGGGCTCGTCCAGCATCAAGAGGCGGGGCCGATGGATCAACGCGCGGCAGAGGCTGGCGCGCTGCTGCATGCCGCCCGAAAGCTGCCAGGGCTGCTTCGCCTCGAAGCCGGCGAGGCCGACCATGGCGAGCAGGTCGCGCGCCTCCGCCGTGTAAGTCGCGCGCTCGGCGCGGAGGCGCCGCCGGTGCGGCTCCGTCACCTCGAGCGGCAGCATCACGTTCTGCAGCACCGTCCGCCAGGGCAGCAGGGTCGGGTTCTGGAAGGCCATGCCGGCGATGGAGAGCGGCCCGGTCACCGCCGCGCCGTCCACCGCCACCGCCCCCTCCGTCGCCGGCCAGAGCCCGGTGACCAGGCGCATCAAGGTCGACTTGCCGCAGCCGGAGGGGCCGACCACCGCGACGAACTCCCCCTCCGCCACCGAGAGCGTCGTGCCGGAGAGGGCCAGGGTGCCGTCCGCCCCCTCGCCGTAGCGCATCGCCACGCCGTCGAGGCGGACGAAATCCTGGCGGGCCACCCCGCGGTCAGACGCCGAGGTCGCTGCGCGGCGGCAGGTAGGCGGCGGTGTAGAACCGCTCTGCCGTCAGCCCGCCGGCCGTGAGCCCGAAGGCCTCCTCCACTGCCGCGATCCCGCGGGCCATGCGCGCGGGATCGACCGCCGAGAGCCCGTTCGCCTTCACATGCGGCGTCAGGATGCAGCGCTCCGCATTCATCGCATGGCGCTCCATCTCGAGCGGCACGTCGGTCAGCGGCTCGACGCGCTTGAGGATGGCCATCGCCTCGGCGGGGTCGGCGATCTGCGCGCGGAAGCCGCGCAGCAGGGCGGCGACGGTCCGGCGCAGCGCCTCCGGATTGGCCTCCGCCCAGGCGCGCGTCGTCAACAGCGCGCTGCCGTAGAGGTCGAGGCCGTGGTCGGCATACATCATCACCCGCTGCTGCGCCGGGGCGAGGCCCAGCCCCTTCAGCGCGATCGAGGATGTGGTGACGAACCCGGTGATGCCCTCGGCGCGGCGCTGCACCAGCATCGGCTCGCGCAGCTCCGGGCTGACGGAGGTGAAGGTCACCTTGGTGCCGTCGATGCCGGCGGCCCGGGCGAAGGCGGGGAACAACTGGCGGCCGGCGTCGAAATCCGGCGCGGCGAGGGTCCTGCCCTCGAGGTCCTTCGGCGTGCGCACCGGCCCGTCGGCGCGGGTGATGGCGCAGAGCGGGCTGCGGTCGAGGAGGACCGCGACGCAGATCAGCCCGGCATTCGGGTTCTCGATGGCGAAGCGGATGGCGGGGTTGATGTCGGCGAAGCCGATCTCCGCCGCGCCGCCGGCAAGCTGCGGCGGCACGCGGCCGCTGCCCGATCCGCGGTCGACCTGCACCTCGACTCCGGCCTCGCGGAAGAAGCCCTTCTCGCGCGCGACCAGGGCGAAGGCGTTCGGCGCCTGGAAGGCCCAATCCATCAGCAGCCGGACGCGCGGCGTGGCCTGTGCGCGCACGAGCTGCGGGCGCGCCACGGCGGCGGCGGCGAGCGCCGCGACGGCGCCACGGCGGGACAGCAGCGAGAGCGGCAGGGCCGGCGGCCGGCCAGGCTGGTCGGTCATGGTGAAGTCCCCCTTGGGCGCCTCGGGTCGGGCGCTGTTTGGCGCGCGCACTAGCAATGCGCGCGCCATCGCGGAAGCGGGAAACCATCGGGAGCGTTGCCAGGACAGCCTGCGCTGGAGCAAGCTGCCAGCCGCCCGTTCAAGGAAGTCGGCGATGCGACGTTTCGCTCTTGCCTGCGCCCTGCTGCTCGCCGCCACGCTCCCCGCCGCCGCGGCCTGGCCCGAGCGTGCCGTCACGCTGATCGTCCCCTTCGGCCCCGGCGCCTCCCCCGACCTGTCCGCCCGCGTCCTGGCCGAGCGCCTTTCCGCCGCTTGGGGCCAGCCCGTGGTGATCCAGAACGTGCCCGGCGCCTCCGCCACCATCGGCGTCGACCGCGTCGCCAAGGCCGCGCCCGATGGCTACACGCTGGGCTACACCGGCGACGGCGCCATGGTGGTCCGCGTCAGCATGGACCCGCCCACGCCCTACGACCCGCGCCGCGACCTCGCCGCCATCACGCGCCTGTTCACCACGCGCAACGTGCTGGTGGTGCATCCCTCGGTCCAGGCGCGCACGCTGGCCGAGTTCATCGCGCTGGCCAAGGCGCAGCCCGGCGGCCTCAGCTACGGGCATTCGGGCCTCGGCTTCTCCACCCACCTGACGATGGAGTTGCTGAAGCAGACCGCCGGCATCGACGTGACCGGCGTGCCCTATGCGCAGGAGGGGCAGATGTTCACCGACCTCGCCGCGGGCCGCGTGCCCGTCGCGGTCGGCGGCGCGGCGCTGATCCGCCGCGTGCAGGCGGGCGAGGTGCGGGCGCTCGGCGTGTCCTCTCGGGACCGCATCCCGACCCTGCCGGACGTGCCCACCATCGCGGAATCCGGCTTCCCCGGCTTCGAGAGCGTCGCCTGGTTCGGCCTGATCGCACCCGCCCGCACGCCGCCCGAGATCATCGCCCGCATCGATCGCGACGCGCAGGCCATCCTCGCCGATCCCGCCTTCCGCGCCCGCATCGAGGAGTTCGGTCTGGTCGTCGCCGGCGAAGGGCCGGCGGCCTTCACGGCGCTGATCCCGCGCGAGACCGAGCGCATGGCGGCGGTGCTGCAGCCGCTCGGCCTGAGGGCGCGCTGATCGGGCCCGCTGACAGGGGGCGGGACCCCGGCTAACCTGCCCGCCAAAGCGACAGGCAGGAAACCCCATGGCAGGCGTGCCCGATACCAGCCCCTCCGACACCTGGGCGGCGCTGCGCGACGACCCGAAGGCTGTGCTCGTCGATGTCCGGACCGATGCGGAGTGGAATTTCGTCGGCATCCCGGAACTCGGGTCCGTCGGCAAGCAGGTCGTGCTGATCCCCTGGCAGGTCTATCCGACCATGCAGGTGAACGGCGCTTTCGCGGACCACCTGGCCAAGGCCGGCATCACGCCGGAGCACAAGGTCTACTACATCTGCCGCTCCGGCGTGCGCAGCCTGGCCGCGGGGGAGGCCGCACAGGACGCGGGCTTCGCCCATGCCTTCAACGTCGCCGGCGGCTTCGAAGGACCGGTCGACGCCGAGGGCCATCGCGGCACCACCGCCGGCTGGAAGGCCGAGGGCCTGCCCTGGCGGCAGCGTTGATCCGGCGCGCCGGATTCTGTCTTCCGCCGCGCCCGCAGCCGCCACACCTGTTTTCCCGCGCAGACAGAGCCGCCACACCAACATCCTGTTGCCGCCGCGCCCGTAGCCGCCACACCAACGCTACGAGCGCGGCGGAGCCTTTCGTCCGGAGGAAGCATCCATGACCACTCCCCTGCCGCTGAACACCGAATTCCTCTTCCGCATGGTGCTCACCGCCGGCGCGCCGCAGATGGAGACCACGGCCGATGCCCGCGGCGGCCTGCTGCGCGTGGTGCCCGTCACCGGCGGTACCTTCGAGGGGCCGAACATCAAGGGCACCCTCGTCCCCGGCACCACCGCGGACTGGCTGCGCGTCGAGCCCGATGGCACCGCGCACATGGACGTCCGCCTCGTCATGATGACCGACAAGGGCCAGACCTTCTTTATGAACTATTCGGGCGTGCGGCACGGCCCGGCCGATGTGATCGCGAAGCTCGGCCGCGGCGAGGCGGTGGACCCCGCCAGCTACTACTTCCGCATCGCCATCCGCTTCGAGACCGCCGACCCGGAACTCGCCTGGCTCAACCGCGTGCTCGGCGTCGGCGTCGGCCAGCGCCCGCCGGCGGGGCCGACCTACGATGTCTACGTCGTGCGGTAGCGGGGTGCCGACCCCCGGGCGGTCAGGACCTCAGGCCGCGGCCAGCGCCGGCTCTGCCGCCCGCACTTGGTCGCGCCCGCCATTCTTGGCGGCGTAGAGAGCCGCAT
>JAIYAI010000263.1 GCA_027489135.1 Acetobacteraceae bacterium | reverse complement strand
GTGCTGCCATCCTCCAGCGTGACGCGGCCAAAGCCGAGCGGCGGGGGAATCGCGGCGAGGAAGGGGCCGATCTGCGCCGCCGGCAGCGCCCAGATTTCGCCAAGGATGGCGGCGCCTCCGCTCGCCGCGCGCACCATGCCGGGCCGGTTGCCGAGGTCGTGCAGCCGATAAAGCGGCGCGGTCGTCGCCGCGCGCAGGAAGCGCCCGCCATGGCCGCGGATCTGCGGGTTCAGCGGCAAGCCGGCCATATGCGCGCCGATGGCGAGCAGCGGGATCTCCTCCGCCGCCAGGTCTGGCGCCGCAGGCGCGGCGGGGCAGGGGGCGCCGGTCGCGCCCAGCGTCACGCCGGCTGTCGCATGCAGGGCGGCGCCCAACCCGCACAGCAGCGCTTCGGCATGCGCCGGCCCCAGCAGGGTCACGCCGAAGGGCGCGCCATCGGTGCGGAAGCCGGCCGGGACGGCAAGCCCCGCGAGGTCGCAGATGTTCACGAAGTTGGTGTAGGTGCCGAGGCGGCTGTTCGCCGCGATCGGCTCCGCCTCCAGCCGCGCCAGCGTCGGCGCGCCGGGCGCCGTCGGCACGATCAGCGCATCGGCGCCGGCAAACAGCAGACGCGCCAGGCGCCGTGCCTCGGCCGCCGCATGCAGGTCGTCCCAGGCATCGACGGTACGCTGGCCGAAGCCGGCTTCGAGGATCGTCCGCGTGACGGGGTGCACTGCCGCGGGCTTCGCCTCCAGGATGGGGCGCAACGCCGCCGTCCGCTCCGCCACCCAGGCGCCGTCATAGAGGCGGCGCGCCACGGCGAGGAAGGGCGCGATGTCGACACGGGTGATCACCGCCCCCAGCGCCTCCGCCCGTGCGAGCGCGCCGGCATACAGCGCTTCCTCCTGCGGCGTGTCGAAGACAAGCTGCTCCGGCATCGGCGCGGCCAGGCGGTATCCCGGCATTGGCGCCGGCGTCGCGCGCCAGCCCCGCGGCGCCGCGCGGGAATAGCGGTCCGCCGCATCCGGCCCCGCGATCACCGCCAGCACGGCGGCGGCATCGGCGACGGTCAGCGCGAAGACGGAGACGACATCGAGCGATCGGCAGGCCGGCACCACGCCCCGCGTCGGCACCAGGCCGAGGCTCGGCTTCAGGCCGACGATGTTGTTCAGCATCGCCGGCACCCGGCCCGAGCCCGCGGTATCCGTCCCCAGCGAGAAGGCCGCGATGCCGGCCGCCACCGCCGTCGCGGAGCCCGAGGAGGACCCCCCCGGCACGAGATCCGCCCGGATCGCGTTGCGCGGGATGCCGTAGGGGCTGCGCACGCCGACCAGCCCCGTGGCGAACTGGTCGAGATTGGCCTTGCCCAGCAGGATCGCGCCGGCCGCCAGCAGCCGCGCCACCGCCGGCGCGTCCTCGCCCGGCGTGTAGGCAAAGTCCGGGCAGGCCGCGGTGGTCGGCATGCCGGCGACGTCGATATTGTCCTTCACCACGAAGGGCACGCCGTAGAGCGGCCGGCCGCGCGGCCCTTCGGCCGCCAGCGTGGCGGCCCGGGCGCGCACGGCCTCCGGCGGCACCGGCGCGATGAACAGCGCCGGGTCGTCCCAGGCGCGGATGCGCGCCAGCGCGGCCTCCGCCATGTCCACGGGGGAGCCGCCGGCGGCGATCCAGCCGGCGATGGTGTCGAGGGTCAGGATGGCGGGCGGGAGCATGCCCCGATCATAGCAACCCGCGTGCCGTGCTGGCGCCATCAATCCGCGGCGCCGCTGGCCCCCTCCGCCTTGCGCAGCGCCGCGGTGGGGTCGCCCGTCAGGTCGGCGGCCAGGAATTGCGGCGTCTCCGGCAGCGCCATGGCCAGTTCATCGACGTCCATCACCTGGATGCGGAGGTCGGTCGCGCGGACGCCCAGCACATGCCCGCCGCGGCGCCGGTCGTCGGACAGCGCGTGCAGGTGGTAGCCCGGGATGTTGAAGGTCCGCGCATAGGCCGGCGACCAGAAGCCCAGCAGCGTGCCCTGGAAGCCCCGGACCGCGAACTCCGCCTGGTGCGATGTCGCCGTCACCAGGTCCGTCCCCGGCGCGGCCTTGCAGGCGACGCGGTAGCTGACCTCCTCGAACCGGCCGTCGATCCGGATCGCGGCGAAGAGGTTCGCGGAGCTGCGGTGCGCATCGATCCTGGCGCAGAGGTCCTCCCAGCCATCCACGGTCGGCAGCACCGCCGTGCGATCGGGCCGGAAGCGCGTGGTCACCCAGAAGGGCGCGGTCGCCATATCCGCGGGCTCGACGACGGAGCCGTCGCCGAGCGCCTGGTACACGTGGCCGTCCAGCATCAGCCCCTCGCCATCGAGCCCGTCATAGGTGCCGAGGCCGAAATCGCCATGCGTCTTCAGCGTGCCCACCGTGACGCAGCCCTGGTAGACGCCCTGCACCAGCGCATTGGCGGTGGAGACCTGGAACAGCGTGTGGTGGTCGACGCCGAGGGCCTGCGCCAGCGCGTCCTGCACGATGTGGTCCAGCGTCTCCCCGGTGCGCCGGCGCCGCTCCTCCAGCGCCTGGTGGAGCGAGTCCGTGATGGAGACGCCGAGATGCCGGTGGCCCGGAATGCCCCTGCGTGCCATGCCGGTCAGCCCAGGAAGCTCTGGACGACGTCCTGCATCAGGCGCTCGTTCAGGCTGTAGTCGACGGGGACATGGATCAGCACCGGCCGGTCCGCCCGGAAGGCGGCGTCGAAGGCTGCCGGCAATTCCGCGGCGGCGCTGATGCTGATGCCCATGCAGCCGAAGGCCTCGGCGAATTTCACGAGGTCGTAGCCGCCCAGCATGACGCCGGCGCTCTCGCCGTAGTGGGCGACCTCCTGGAACGCCACCATGTCGTAGGAGCGGCTGTCCCAGACGACATGGACGAAGCGGGCGCCGACGCGGACGGCGGTTTCCAGCTCCGTCGCGGTGAACAGGAAGCCGCCATCGCCCGACATGGAAAGCACGCGCTGTCCCGGATGGAGCAGGCTCAGCGCGATGGCCCAGGGCACCGAGACGCCCAGCGTCTGCTGCCCGTTGCTGACCAGCAATTGCCGCGCGTGGTCGGCGACGCAGTAGCGGTTGGCCCAGATGTAGTTGGACCCGACATCGAGCGCGACATGCGTCTCCGGCGTCATCTGGCGCTGCAACTCGTGGATCAGGCGCAGCGGATGGACCGGGAACTGGTCGAGCCCCGCGCCCTCCGCGATCGTCGCCCGCACCGCCCCCGCGGCCGCCTGCGCCGCGGCGACATGGGCGGGGTCCGTGCCGCCAGGCAGCGCCTCCCGCAGCGCGGATAGGGAGGCGCCGAGATCGCCGATGATCTCCGCCGCGGGGAGGAAGGCGTTGTCCCGGTCGGCCGGGATGGTGTCGATGCAGATGACGGGCCGCGGGTTGCCGGCGTTCCAGATCGACGGGTCGTACTCGATCGCGTCGTAGCCGATGGTGAGCACGGCATCGGCCTGGTCCAGCAAGTGATCCGCGGGCTGGTTGCGGAACAGCCCGATCCGCCCCGCGAAAACCGACCCGCCCTGGCGTTCCACCCAGGCGCCGGGGCCCTGGAAGGTCGAGACGAAGGGAATGCCCGCATGCCCGAGGAAGCCGACCAGAGCCTCGGCGACATCGGGCTGGGAGGCCTGCAGCCCGAGGAGCGCGACCGGGCGCTTGCTTGCCTTCAGGATGTCGGCGGCCCGCGCGATGGCGGCCGCGCTGCCGGCACCGGCCAGGATCGGGCCGCTCCAGTCCGCCTCCGCATCGCCAGGGAAGGGGGCGAGGCCGATATCCTTCGGCAGGGAGACGAAGGCCGCGCCGGGCCGCCCGCTCTCGGCCGCCCGGATCGCATTGCCGATCACCTCGCCGACCTGCTCCGCCGTCACGACCTCGGCCGAGAACTTGGTCGCGGGCCGCATCAGCCCGACCGCGTCGAGCGACTGGTGCGTCTTCTTCAGGCGGTCGCCGACCCGCACCTCACCGCCGATCGCCAGCACCGGGTCGCCCTCGCTGGTCGCCGTCGCGAGGCCGGTGACGAGGTTCGTCACGCCGGGGCCGGAGGTCGCGATGCAGACGCCGACCCGGCCCGTCACGCGCCCGAAGGCGGCCGCCATGAAGGCCGCGTTCTGTTCGTGCCGGCACAGCACCAGCTTGATGCTCGAATGCTTCAGCGCGACGAAGAGGCTGTCGATCTTGGCGCCCGGGATGCCGAAGACATGGGTCACGCCATGCCGTTCGAGCATCCGGACGATCGCATGTGCGCAGTCCTGCGAGGCCGGGTGGTCCGCCGTGCCGTCATGCCCCTGCTGAGGCGCTATCGCCGGAAGGCCAGATGATCGCGCAAATGCGATACCGTTTCACCCAATTCCGGGCAACGGCGCCCCGGCCTCAAGCGCGGCGCGGCGGGATCAGTCCTTGATCTCCCGCACCGGCGTGCCGGCCACATAGCCGAGGATGCTCTCGACCGCGGAGGCGAAGTAGGTGCGGTAGTTCTCCTCCGTCACGTAGCCCAGATGCGGCGTCAGCACCGTGTTGGGCGCGGAGAGGATCGGGTGGTCCTTCGGCAGCGGCTCCCGGTCGAAGACGTCGAGGCCGGCGCCGGCGATCCGCCCCTCCTTCAGGGCCGCGATCAGCGCGTCCTGGTCGATCAGCGGGCCACGGCTGGTGTTCACGACATAGGCGGTGCGCTTCATCAGCGCGAGGTCGGCCGCGCCGACGATGCCGCGCGAGCGGTCCGACAGCACGAGATGCAGCGTCAGCACATCGGCCTCCCGCATCAGGGTCGCCTTGTCGACAAGCCGCGCGCCGGCGGCCGCGGCCTTCTCGGCGGTCAGGTTCGTGCTCCAGGCAATCACGTTCATCCCCAGCGCCGCACCGACCTTCGCCGCCCGGCTGCCGAGGTTGCCGAGGCCCATGACGGCCAGCGTCTTGCCCTCGAGCCCGAAACCGAGCGGGTTGATCTGCCATTCGCCCCGGCGCAGCGAGGCCTCCTGCCGCGGGATGTCGCGGGCGAGCGACAGGATCAGCCCCCAGGTCAGGTCCACCGTCGGATGGCCCACGCTCGGCGTGCCGCAGACGGTGATGCCGCGCGCCGCGCAGGCCGCCATGTCCACGGAGCGGTTGCGCGCGCCGGAGGTGATGAGGAGCTTCAGCTTCGGCAGCTTCTCCAGCAGCGACCGCGGGAAGGGCGTGCGCTCCCGCATGATCACCAGGCAGTCGAAGGGCGCGAGGCGCTGCACCAGCGCGGCCTCGTCCGTGATGGTGTCGCGGAAGACCTCGAGGCTCATCGTCTTCGGCAGCCGGTCCCAGGGCCCGGGGGCGAGGTTCACGCCCTGGTAGTCGTCGAGGATGCCGATGCGGGTGATGTCGGGCATGCGGTGGGTCTCCCCCGGGGGTCAGCCGCGCAGGGCGCGGAGCGCGTTGAGTACGACGGCGACGTCGATCACCTCCTGCAAGACAGCGCCTTGCACCGGCGTCAAGTAGCCGAAGGCG
>JAIYAI010000603.1 GCA_027489135.1 Acetobacteraceae bacterium | reverse complement strand
GAACCGCGCCGTCGTCATCGGGCTGATCGCGGAGGCGAAGCGCGCCGGTGCCGCCATCATCGGCATCTTCCACGACACGGAAGTGCGCGACCAGGTCGCCGATCGTCTCTTCGACGTCCTCCCCATCCAGGCAGCCGCATGACCGAGACGATCCTGACCAACGCGCTGCTCGTCCTGCCCGGCGAGGTCGTCGCCGGAACCCTGGTGCTGCGCGGCACCAGGATCGCCGAGGTCCAGCCCGGCCGCAGCCATGCCCCCGGCGCCATCGACCTCGACGGCGACCACCTCATCCCCGGCATCGTCGACGTCCATACCGACAACCTCGAGCGCCAGGTGCAGCCCCGGGTGAACGCGCGCTGGCCCAGCCGCTCCGCCATGCTGGCGCATGACGCGCAATGCGCTGCGGCCGGCGTGACGACGGTGCTGGACGCGCTTTGCCTCGGCGATCTCGGCTTCGATCCCGGCCGCGGCCAGACCTTCCGCGACGGCGTCGCCGACCTCGACGCGCTCGCCGATACCGGCCTGCTGCGCGCGGAGCATTTCCTGCACCTCCGTTGCGAGTTGCCGGCGCCGGACATGAAGCCGGCGATGGAGATGGCGGCCGACCATCCGCGCGTGCGCATGGTCAGCCTGATGGACCACTCCCCCGGCATCGGCCAGTACCGCGACCTCGATCGCTACCGTCAGTTGCGCAAGCGCCAGAAAGCCATGTCCGACGACGAGGTCGAGGCGCGCATCGACGAACTCCTGGCCCAGCGCGCGCGCCTGCGCGAGCCGCAGCGGCGCTGGCTGCTGGATCGCATCGACCATCGCGACCTGCCGCTTGCCAGCCATGACGACGACGAGGTCGAGGAGGTCCGCCGCAATGCCTCCGACGGGATCCGCATCAGCGAGTTCCCCGTGGTGATGGCGGCCGCGCTCGCCGCGCGCGACCTCGGCGTGGAGGTGATCGCCGGCGCGCCGAACATCGTCCGCGGCGGCAGCCATTCCGGCAACCTCGCCGCCGCCGATCTCGTGCGCGCCGGCGCCTGCGACGCGCTGGCCAGCGACTACGTCCCCGCCGCGCTGCTGGAGGCCGCCTGGCGCTGCGCGGCGGAGACCGGCGTCTCCCTGCCCGCCGCCATCGCGATGGTGACGGACCGGCCGGCGCGCATGTGCCGCCTCTCCGACCGCGGGCGGATCGAGGCCGGGCTGCGCGCCGACCTCGTGCAGGTGCGCGCGCATGACGGCCTGCCGGCGACCCGCCGCGTCTGGCGCGCCGGGGAACGGGTCTGCTGATGCAACCCGGCCCCGTGCATGGACAGGCTCGCTTCGCGCTCTACTGGGCGCCGGAGCTGGGCGACCCGCTGCACCGCCTCGGCTCCGCCTGGCTCGGGCGGGATGCGGAGACGGGCGCGTCGATCACGCAGCCCGCGCTGCCCGGCCTCGACATTGCAGAGATCACCGCCGATCCGCGTAGCTACGGGCTGCACGCCACGCTGAAGGCACCCTTCCGCCTCGCCTGCAGCTACGGCGAACTCGAAGCCGCGGTGGAGGCGCTGACCGCGCGCATCCCGCCCTTCGACCTGCCGCCGCTCACCGTGCAGGATCTCTCGGGCTTCCTCGCCTTGCGCGAGACCGCGCCCTGCCCGCGGCTGCAGGCGCTCGCCGATGCCTGCGTCGCCGATCTCGACCCCTGCCGCGCGCCGCTGACCGAGGCCGACTGGGCCCGGCGCCGCCGCGGCAAGCCGGGGCCCGCCGCCGAGGCCCGCATCGCCCGCTGGGGCTACCACCTGGTCTTCGAGGCCTTCGTCTTCCACGTCACCCTGACGCGGCGTCTGACGGCGGAGGAACGCGCGGTGGTGCTGCCGGCGGTCACGGAATACCTGGGCGATGCGCCGGCGCGGCCGCGCCGCGTGACCTCGGTCTGCCTCTTCTCCCAGGCTGCGCCGGGCGCGCCCTTCCTGATCGCCGGGCGCTTCGCGCTGCGAGGCGGCGCATGAGCCCGGCGCGCGGAGTCTGGGTCAAGAAGCCGAGCGCGCCGCCCGAGCCGTTGAAGCGCGAGGTCGCAGCCCGCTGCGATATCTACATCTCGCAGGTGCTGGTTCCGCGCCACCTGCCCGTGATCAAGCCGCATGCCGAGTATAACTTCGCCATTGGCCTGCGCGGCGCCTGGCACGGCAGTGCCTACCGCTTCATCGTGCGGTGGCGTTCGGGCACGAACCGCACGCCCGTCGAGGAGTTCGACAGTCCATGGGCGCGCTTCCAGCACATGGGTGGGGGGCGCTTCGACCTGGGCTGGATGCGCCACACGGGGCAATGGTGGACGCTGCAGCGCGGCCTGACGCTGGACGAGGCGCTGGCGGCGATGGAGAGCGAGCCCGTGCTTCAGCCGATCGTCTGATCCGGCGCGGCCCGCAGCGCCGACACCAGCGCGGCGATCCCCACCTCAACCGGCCCGTCGTTCAGCACACGGCTCACCGCAAGTCCCGCCGGCACCGCTGCCTCCCGCGCCAGGCGCGCCGCGACATCCGCGGCATCCTCCCGCCCTCGCGCTGCCAGCCGGGCCGCCAGCACGTCCGGCGGCGCCGTGATCTCCAGCACCAGCAGCGGATAGCGCGCATCGGCCTCCGCCAGAACGGCACGCGACAGGTTCGCCACCACCACGCGGCCCTGCGCGATGTCGTCCTCGATGTCGCGCGGGATGCCGTAGCGCAGCCCATGCGCCTGCCAATGCAGCGCGAAGCCGCCGGCGGCGCGTTCCGCTTCGAACGCCGCCTCGGTCAATGCGCGATGCTCCTCGCCCCCGGCCTCGGCGGGGCGGGTGATGGCGCGGCGGACGAACCGGATGCGCGGGTCGCCGGCCAGCGCCACGCGCGCGCCGGCCATCAGCGTGTCCTTGCCGGCACCCGAAGGCCCCACCACCGCGACCAGTCGCCCCGCCATCGAGACCCTCCTGCGCCAATTCCCCGGATCGGCTATCACGCCGCAAGACCCCATCCGGGAGCGTCCCTGAATGTTCACGACCCGCCCCGAGATCGCCGGCACCTTCGGTGCCGTCGCCTCGACCCACTGGATCGCGTCCCAGGTCGGCATGGCCGTGCTGGAACGCGGCGGCAACGCCTTTGACGCGGCGGCCGCCGCCGGCTTCACCCTGCAGATCGTGGAGCCGCACCTGAACGGCCCGGGCGGCGACTGCCCGATCATCCTGCACAGCGCGACACTCGGGTCGCAGATCGTCATCTGCGGCCAGGGGCCGGCGCCGAAGGCGATGACGGTGGCCAAGGTGAAGGGCGAACTCGGCCTCGAGATCGTGCCCGGCACCGGCTTCCTTGCCGCGCCCATCCCCGGCGCCTTCGACGCCTGGGCGCTGATGCTGCGCGACCATGGCACCTGGTCGCTGCGCGACGTGCTGGAATACGCCATCGGCTACGCCAGCCGCGGCGCGCATGTGGTGCCGCGCGTCTGCGCGACGATCGAGACGGTGCGGCCGCTCTTCGAGAGCGCCTGGCCGACCTCCGCCGCGCTCTGGCTGAAGAACGGCGCGACGGTGCCCGGCGGCCTCTACACCAACCCCGTCCTGGCGGAGACCTATGCCCGCGTCATCCGCGAGGCGGAGGCCGCCGGCGGCAGCCGCGAACGCCAAATCGATGCCGCGCGCGACGCCTGGTATGGCGGCTTCGTCGCCGAGGCGATCGACAAATTCGGCCGCAGCTTCGCCGCGCTCGACACCTCCGGCCGCCGCCACCACGCGCTGCTGACGGCGGAGGACATGGCGGGCTGGCGCGCCAGCGTGGAGGCACCGCTGGCGCATGACTACCGCGGCCACACCGTCCTCAAATGCGGTCCCTGGAGCCAGGGGCCCGCCATGCTGATGACGCTCGGGCTGCTGGAAGGCCTCGACATCGCGGGGATGGACCCGGTCGGCGATCCCTTCGTGCATGTGGTGACGGAGGCGATGAAGCTCGCCTTTGCCGACCGCGAGGCCTGGTGCGGCGACCCCGACTTCACCGACGTGCCGATGGCGACGCTGCTTTCGGCCCCCTATCTCGCGGCGCGCCGCGCGCTGATCGGCGAGACCGCGAACAACGACTTCCGCCCAGGCAGCCCGGATGGGCGCGCGCCACAGACCGACTACGCCGCGGCGCTGAAGCGCGCCGCCGAGATGGCCATGGCCGCCGGCACCGGCGAGCCGACGGTGTCCCGCCTCGGTGCCTCGGGCGGCGACACCTGCCACATCGACGTGATCGACCGCTGGGGCAACATGGTCTCGGCCACGCCCTCGGCGGGCTGGCTGCAATCCTCCCCCACCATTCCGGAGCTGGGCTTCTGCCTCGGCAGCCGCTGCCAGATGTTCTGGCTGGACGAGAGCCTTCCGAACGGCCTGAAGCCGGGCAAGCGGCCGCGCACCACCCTCTCGCCCTCGATGGTGCTGCGCGACGGCAGGCCCTGGATGAGCTTCGGCACGCCGGGTGGGGAGCAGCAGGACCAGTGGCAGTCGATCATGCTGATGCGCATGGTCGATCACCGCTTCGGCATCCAGCAGGCGATCGACCTGCCCAGCTTCCATTCGGAACACTGGATCAGCAGCTTCTGGCCGCGCGGCGCCCGGCCGGGGAAGCTGGTACTGGAAGGGCGCTTCGCGCCTGCCGTGCTGAACGCGGTGCTGGCGCGCGGTCACAAGGCGGAGATGGGCGGCGAGTGGTCGGAGGGGCGGCTCACCGGCGCGCGGCTGGAGCCGGACGGGCAGATCTTCGCCGGCGCCAACCCGCGCGGCATGCAGGGCTACGCCGTTGGGCGGTAAGGCTGGCGCGGCCCGATCCGGCATCGGGCACCGCGCACCGGGGGCGGAGATTGCGCGACGGTCATTGGACCGGACCATCCCGTCGCCGCATGCTCGCCCGACAACGCCAGGGGATTCGACGAACCCATGAACAGACGCGGCTTCCTCGGCGGCATGGCCGTCTTGCTGCTGCCCGGCGCCGCCGTGGCGCAGGCCCCCGCACCGGGCTATGCGCCGCCGCCGATGGGTGGCCAGCCGCCCATGATGGCGCCGCCCGGCGGCCCGCCGCCGACCGCTCCGCAGGGCCGCGCCGGCAAGGCACAGCGGCAGCCCGTCGGCAACATGAGCTGGGACGAGATCCCGCCGAAGCGCCGGCGCAAGCTGCAGCAGCGGCTGGCCGGCCCCGGCAACCCACCCATGCCGCCGGACCAGGCGCGCGCCATGTGGGACAGCATGACGCCGCAGCAGCGTCGCCAGGCGGCGAAGCGCCAGGCCGGCGAGCAGAGCGGTCGCAGCACGCAGCGCCGCCAGCAGCCGATGGGCCAGCCGCCGCAATAAGGCATGGCGCGCCCGGGCCGTTGCCGGCCCGGGCCGCGGCCTCCTACTCCGCCGCGCCGGCCTTCGCCGCGGCCGCCGCGGCCTTCTCGGCCTGCGCCCGCAGCTCAGCGATGGTAGCGCGGTTGGTCACCTGCTCGGGGTTCGTGCGCACCTCGACCACGGCGGGCTTGCCGCTGGCCAGGGCGCGCTGCACCGCGGGCACCAGTTCCTCCGTCCGTTCCACCACCTCGCCATGGCCGCCGAAGCTTTCGATGAAGCGGGCGAAGTCGGGGTTGGTGAGCTGCGTGCCGGAGACGCGGCCGGGGTAGTGCCGCTCCTGGTGCATGCGGATGGTGCCGTACATCGCGTTGTTGAACACCAGGATCACCGGGTTGGCGCCGTGGTGGAAGGCGGTGGCGATCTCCTGGCCCGTCATCAGGAAGCCGCCATCGCCGACGAAGGCGATCACCGGTCGCTCGGGCGCGGTGATCTTGGCGCCGATCGCGGCCGGCACGCTGTAGCCCATCGCGCCGTTGGTGGGGCCGAGGAAATCCTGGTGCTCGCCGACATGCATGAAGCGGGTGGGCCAGGTGGCGAAGTTGCCGGCATCCGTCGTGAAGATCGTGTTCTCCGGCAGCGCCTTCTCCAGCGCCTGCAGGGCGGTCGCCAGGTTCAGCGGGCCGTCATACTGCGGGGCCTTCGCCTGCGCCTCGCGCGCGGCGCGCAGGTCGGCGCGCCAGCCGGCCCAGCGCGGGCCCTCGATCGGCTTCATCGCCCGCGCGGCCAGTGCGAAGGCGTTGAGGTCCGAGGTGATGCCGAGCGCCGGCCGGTAGACCCGGCCGATCTCCGCCTGGTCCGGATAGACATGGACGATCTTCGTCGCCCCACGCCCCGCCATGTCGAACAGCGTGTAGCCCTGGCTCACAGTCTCCCCGATGCGCGTGCCGATCGCCAGGAACAGGTCCGCCTGCTTCGCCCGCGCGACCAGCCCCGCATCGGCGCCGACGCCGAGATCGCCGACGAAATTCGGATGCGTCCCGTCGAAGAGACCCTGGCGGCGGAACCCCACCGCGACAGGGATGTCGTTGGCGACCAGGAAGTCGCGGATCGCCGCCTTGCCCTCCGCGGTCCAGCGGCTGCCGCCGATCACCGCAAGCGGCCGCTCCGCCTGCGCCAGCAGCGCCATCATCTTCTCCAGCGCCTCCGGCGCCGGATGGGGCGGAAGCACCTCGGCCGGGGCGATGTCGGGCGCCTGGGCCATCACGCGCTGCATCTCCTCGGAGATCGCCACCACCACCGGGCCGGGCCGGCCGCTGCGGGCGACGTCGAAGGCATGCGCCATCAGTTCCGGGATGCGCGCGGCGTCGTCGATCTGCGTCACCCACTTCGCCAGGGGGGCGAACATCTTGCGGTAGTCGACCTCCTGGAAGGACTCGCGGTCGGTCTCCTCGAAGGGGATCTGGCCGACGATCAGGACGAGGGGCGTGGAATCCTGGAAGGCGACATGCACGCCGATCGCGGCATGGCAGGCGCCGGGGCCGCGCGTGACGATGGCGACGCCGGGCTCGCCGGTCAGCTTGCCATAGGCCTCGGCCATGTGGACGGCGCCGGCCTCGAAGCGGCAGGTGACGAGTTCGATCCGGTTGCGCTGGTTGTAGAGCCCGTCCAGCAGGTCGAGGTAGCTCTCGCCGGGGACGCAGAAGGCATGTGTCACGCCCTGCGCCACCAGGGCATCCGCCAGGATATGTCCGCCGAGCCGCGCTTCCATTCGATCCCTCCCGACCGCTGCGATAAGGGCGCAAGGTCTAGGGCAAGGCGGCGAGGCGGGAAACCGCCGCGCCGGGCTTGCGCGCGGCGCGCCGGTCGGGCCTTCTCTTCGCATGTCCGATCCGATCGCACTGTCCCGCCGCGGCTTGCTCGCCCTCGCGCCCCTGCTCGCGGCGCGCTGCGCCGAGGGGCCCGCCGCACCGTCCTGCGCCGGGGCGGTGCCGATCCCCGTGCCCGTCGCCGTGTCCGAAGCCCTGCCCTTCGTGCAGATGGCGGTGAATGGCTGGCCTGTCACCGCGCTCCTCGACACCGGGGCGGAGCGCACCCTGGTGGCGGAGACGCTGCTGCCCGCGCTCGGCCTGCCGGTCGATCCGCGCCGCCGCGCCTACCAGAGCGGCGCAACGGGCGTGACCACGGCGCGCCCGATCGCGACCTTGCCCCGGGTCGGGCTCGGGACCGCGACCTTCCGCAACCTCGACGTGGGCGTGGTCGATCCGCCGGGCATGCGGGCGCCGGACGGGAATTCGCCGCAGATCGTGCTCGGGGCGGATATCCTGACCCTCTTCGACCTCGACATCGACCTGCCCGGCCGGCGCCTGACGCTGCTGCCGGGGCGGCGCTGCGGCGTGCCGAACCCACCGCTGCCGGGCGCCGCCTACGAGCTGCGCGGCCGGGTCGAGCGCGGCCGCGTGGTGGTGCCGGTCACCATCAACGGCCGGCCCGGCGCGGCGGTGCTGGATACCGGCGCCAACGTCATGCACCTGCCGCGTGAGCGCGCCGCCGCCTTCGGCATCACCGAGGCGCAACTGGCCGCGGCGCCGCAGCGCCGCGTGCGCGGCATCAACAACGCGGTCGAGAGCCTGGCCTTCGTGACGATCGACAGCATCGGCATCGGGCCGGAGACGCTGCGCAACGTGCCCTGCCTGGTCGGCCAGGCGCTGATGGGCGACATGGTCATCGGCACGCCCTGGCTCGGCTTCCGCCGCGTCCAGGTGTCCTATGCCGACGGGACGGTCCGCGTCGCGGCGCCGGCGGCATAGGCCGCGCACTTACCCCATCCGCACGCGGTACTCCGCCGCGATCACCCCATCCGCACGCCGTACTGCGCCGCGATCGCGCCGATCTGCGCCGGGTCCAGGCCGCCGTCCCGCGCGGCGCGGTCGAAGTGGCGGAACATCTCCGCCGCCTGCACCCCCGGCGTGACGACGACCAGGCAGTGCACCGGATCCGCGCCGTCGTTGCGAAAGCCGTGGCGGATGCCGGAGGGCAGCACGGCTGAACTGCCCGGGCCGCCGGCCCATTCCCCGTCCGGCGTGACGAAGGTCAGCGTGCCGGCGAGGATGTGGAAGATCTCGTCGTCGCCCTCATGCACATGCGGCGGCACGGCATAGCCAGGCGGGACCACGTGGTCGACGACCAGCGCGCCCACCTCGGACGGATCGGCCTTCACCACCATCGAGGCGCCCAGCACGTTCCAGGTCTCGCCCGTGAACGGCGGCACCGTTCGGATTGCGCGCAGGTTTTCCAGCATGGTTCTGCTCCCTCTGTCGGGTCGCCCCTTCGGCGACGGGGGCAGGATGCGGGATGCCCGGTCGCACCCGAAGCCGCTGCTTCTGGACAGACCGTTCGCCAGGGCGAACACTCCGCCGCCATGGCAGCCTTCTCCGGCATCGAGACCTTCGTCCGCGTTGTGGAGACGGGCAGCATCACCGCCGCCGCGGCGCGGCTGCAGACCGCGAAATCCTCGGTCAGCGAGACTGTGCGGGCGCTCGAGGGTCGGCTGGGCGTGCGGCTGCTGGACCGCGGCGCGCGCAAGGTCCGGCCGACGGAGGCCGGGCTCGCCTTCTACGCCCGCTGCCGCCGCCTGCTGGAGGAGGCCGAGGCCGCGCGGATCGAGGTGCAGGCGCTGCAATCTGAACCGGCGGGCCGGCTTCGGGTCGCCGCGCCGGAGGGTTTCGCCGCACGCTGGCTGGTGCCGGCCATGGCCGGCTTCCTGGCCGCGCATCCGGCGCTGGAGATCGACTTGGTCGAGGCCGCCGCGCAGGTCCGCCTCGTGGAGGATGGCTTCGACCTCGCCATCCGCGTGACCGCGGAGACGGCGCCGGGCATGGTGGTGCGGCGGCTCGCCACCTCCCGCGTCGTCATTGTCGCGGCCCCGGCCTATCTCGCGCAGCATGGTGTGCCAGCGGTGCCGTCGGATCTCGCGCGGCATCGGTGCATCGGCTTCTCGCCGCTGTCCTGGCGCGACAGCTGGCAGCTCGGCGAGGAGAGCGTGGCGATCCGGCCCGTGCTGTTGAGCGACAGTTCCGATTCGATACGCGCGGCGGCGCTGGCCGGGATGGGGCTGGCGGCGCTGCCGGACTGGGCGGTGGCGGACTGCCTGCTCGCCGGCACGCTGACCCGCGTGCTGGCCGCGCATGCGGCGCCCGAGAGCGGGATCTACGCGCTCTACGCCACGAACCGGCTGATGGTCCCGAAGGTGCGCGCCTTCGTGGACCATGTGGCCGCAGGCCTCAGGGCCCGCGGCCTGGCGGCGTGAGGCTCAGGCCGCCGGCACCTTGATGCAGCGGGCGAAACGGCCAGGCTCCGCCATGCGCAGCGGCGGCACGCCGGCGAGGCAGGCATCCTCCGCCTCCGTGCAACGGGGGGCGAAGGCGCACCCCGTCGGCAGCACGTCGAGCGCGGGCGGCGCCCCGGGGATGGTCGTCAGCCGCTTGCCGCGCATCCCGGCATGCACCGTCGCGCCCAGCAGGCCCTTCGGATAGGGGTGCAGCGGCGCCTTCATCATCGCGCCGACCGGCCCTTCCTCGACCACCTTGCCGGCGTACATCACGGCGACGCGGTCGGCGATCTCGCCGGCGACGCCGAGGTCATGCGTGACGAAGATCACGCCCATGCCCATCTTCTCCTGCAGCGAGCGCAGCAGAAGCAGGACCTGGATCTGCACCGTGGCGTCGAGCGCGGTCGTCGGCTCATCCGCCAGCAGCAGCTTCGGCTTGCAGGCCAGCGCCACGGCGATCATCGCGCGCTGCCGCAGGCCGCCCGAGAGTTCGTGCGGGTAGGCGTCGAGCCGGCGCTTGGCCGAGGGGATCTGCACCAGTTCCAGCAATTCCAGCGCGCGCGCCAGGCCGGCGGCGCGGCTCACCTTCTCGTGCCGCTGCACCGTCTCGGCGATCTGGCGGCCGATGGTGAAGACCGGGTCGAGCGCGGTCATCGGCTCCTGGAAGATCATGGCGACGTCGCCGCCGCGGAAGTCGGAGAGCGTGCCCTCGTCCATCGCCTGCACGTCGCGGCCGCCGACCTCGATTCCGCCGGTGACCTGGGCGGTCTTCGGCAGCAGCTTCATCAGCGCGCGCATCGTCACCGACTTGCCGGAGCCGGATTCGCCGAGGATGCAGAGCACCTCGCCGGCCGACAGCGTCAGGTCGACGCCGTTCACCGCATGCACGGTGCGGTCGCGCGTGACGAACTTCACGTTGAGGTCGGTCATCTTCACCAGCGGCGTCGCGCCGCCGGCAGGCGTGGAGGCAGTGCCGGGCCGATCGAGGGTCATGGTCGCGCTCATGCCGCAAGCCTCCGCGCCTGGCTATGGCCGCTGCCGGGCGACGCCATGTGGCAGGCCGCCTCGTGCCCAAGCCCGAGGTCCGACGCCACCGGCACCTTCTCCGCGCAGACCGCCTCGGCATAGGGGCAGCGGGTACGGAAACGGCAGCCCGAGGGCGGGTTCACGGGGTTGGGCGGGTCGCCGGTCAGCGGCGGCTCGGTGCGCCGCTTGCCAGGGTCCATGCTGGGCCGGCTGTCGAGCAGCGCCTGGGTGTAGGGATGCGCGGGGCGGTCGTAGATGGCGTCGACCGGCCCCTGCTCCGCCACGATGCCGAGATACATGACCAGCACGCGGTCCGAGATGTACTGCACCACGTTCAGGTCGTGGCTGATGAAGACGTAGGTGAGGCCGTACTTCTCCTTCAGGTCCATCAGCAGGTTCAGGACCTGCGCCTCGACCG